>JBDHGR010000459.1:0-4079 GCA_039589815.1 Gemmatimonadota bacterium
TCCTCCCTTTCATGACCTCGTTGGTGGCCTCTTCGATCTGAGCTTCGATTTCTGAATCCACCGAACTGGTGGCCTCGTCCAGGATCAGGATGTTGGGATCGAAGGCCAGGGCCCTGGCAAAGGACAGGAGTTGGCGTTCGCCAACCGACAAGGAAGAGCCCCGCTCCCCGAGGGGTTGGTCGTAGCCTTCGGGCAGCACGTTCACGATCCTATCGGCCCCGACCCTGCGCACGGCTTTCTGGATCTGAGTATCGCCGATCTCTCTTGATCCCAGCCGAATGTTATATCCCACATCCTGGCTGAAGAGGAAGACGTCCTGGAGAACCAGACCGATTCGGTTCCGGAGCTCCTTGAGGCTGACTTTTCGGATCGGTACTCCATCCAGAAGGATGGTCCCGTTTTGCGGCTCGTAAAACCGCATGATGAGATTGATGAGGGTCGTTTTTCCTGCTCCGGTATGGCCGACGATGGCGATCTTTTCGGCCGGGTCGACTTTAAAACTCACTTCTTTCAGGACCCAGTCAGGCTCACCCTCCTCGGTTCTCCCATAGGCAAACCAGACGTCCCTGAACTCGATCTCACCCCTCGCGGGGGTGGGGAGAGGTGTTGGATCGATGGGATCCTTTATCTCGATCTCGTGGTCCAGGAGTCTGAAAATGCGCTCCGAGGAGGCCATGGCTCCTTGGAGGAGGTTGTATTTCTCGGAAAGGTCCTGGATGGGCCGGAAAAACCTGCCGGCATACTGGAGGAACGCCGTGACGACCCCCACGGTGACCGTGCCCTCCAGTATTGAACTGCCGCCGTTCCAGATGATGAGGGCCAGGGCGATGGCCGTGAAGAGCTCGATGACCGGGAAGAAGAGGGCGTAGTAGGTGATCGACCTCAAGTGCGCCTCCAGGTAGTCCAGATTGACCCTTCGATGTTCCTGAGCGTCCTTTTCCTCCCGGTTGAAGAGCTGCACGACCCGCATCCCGGTGAAGCGTTCGTGCAGGAAGGAGTTGATGCGTGCAAGGCGGACTCTGATGTCCCGATAGGCATCTCTCACCCTGGCCCGGAAAACAAATGCGACCCAGGCCACGAACGGGAGCACACTGAACGCCACCAGAGCCAGCTGCCAGTCCATCCGCAGCATGGCTGCGACGATGAAGGACAAGGTGAAGACATCCCCGAACACGCTGACGATCCCAGAGGCAAAAAGCTCGTTCAGCGTTTCGACGTCGCTGGTGATGCGGGTAATGAGGCGGCCCACCGGGTTCCGGTCGTAGAACCTCAAGTCAAGCCGTTGGAGCTTGTTGAAGATCTCCTTTCGGAGATCGTACATGATCCGTTGGCCCAGCCAGGCAGTGAGTATCCGTTGTGCGTATTGGAGGAAGAAACTGACCACCATGGCTCCCAGGAAGCCCATGGCGAGGAGGGAAAGGAGACGCCCGTCGCCTTCGGGAATTGCGTCGTCCAGGGCCACTTTCGTCAGCCAAGGGCCAACGATCTCAAGCGCCGAGGCCGCGGCCAGGATGAGCACGGCGAGGCCCACCAGCCACCAATAGGGCCCCAGATAGTGCAGAAGTCGGCGCATGAGCCGGGCGTCATAAGCCTTCCCCAGGGCCTCCTCCTCGTGGAGGTCGCCTTGCCCGCTCATGCCACCCTTGAGTCGAGTCCTCTCCACAAGGAGTGGAAGATCCCGATCCCATGGTCATAAAGGGGCGTCATCCCGGCTCATCTCCTCCGGGCGGTGCCGCCTCGAACAGTTGATCCAGGGCATCGAGGAATCTCTGCATCATCGCCCATGGTCCGATGGTGATTCTGATGGCATCGCCGATGTCGGGCAGGTGGGAGAACGGCCGGACAGCTACGCCCCGGTTCCTGAGAGCAGCGGTCACCTCCGCGGCGTTGGCCGGGTCCACGGGGACCAGGAGGAAATTGGCCTGAGAGGGGAGGGGGTGAAGCCCCCTCCGCCGCACTTCTTCTGCGAGGCGATCCCGGTTCTCCTGCGCTTCCCTCCGGGTCCCGATCGCCCAACCAGAGTTGTCCTCGAGTGCTGCAACCGCTGCCCTTTCGGCCACCTGGCCCACTTTGTAGGGGCCTCTGGACTTCTCCACTTCCCGAATCAGGGCCTTGGGCCCGACGCCGAATCCCACCCTGAGCCCTGCCAGGCCGTAGAGCTTTGAGAGAGTCCTAAGGACAAAGAGGCGTTCCCACGAGGGGGCCTCCCCCAGGAAGCTGTCCTCAGAAAAGTCGCCGTAGGCTTCGTCCAGGATGACCAGAGGGCCCTCCGGACCCCCCAGGGCCAGAAGGCCTCTGAGCCAATCCCCCTCCATGGAGACTCCCGTGGCGTCGTTTGGCCGACAGATGTAGACCAGGTCGGGATCGCCCAGGAGAAGGCGCCCTGGATCCGCCTCGGCCTTTCGCCATTCCACTGGAGCCACCTCCAACCCGTTCATTCGAGCGAGAATGGTCACCCTGGAGACTGCTTGGGCAGGGAGACTCATACGACCAGGCGGGATCGTGGAAGCTCGGAACACCGAGTCCAGGAGATCGTCCGAGCCGCAGCCGGTGACGACGTTCTCGGCCGAGAGTCCGAACCTCCTGGCGACGGCGTCCTTCAGGTCGGATGCGTAGGCGGACGGGTACTGAGACAAGGCTTCCGGCGGGGCCCTTCGCACCACCTCCAGGGCGGCCGGATGTGTTCCCCAAAGGTTCGTGGTGTCGCTCAGGTCCACGGCGACAGGGCTGGGGCCAGGATCGTAGGGCCGTAGAGACCGATAGTCAGCCCGAGGGAAGGGGGTCATAGGGTCCTCGGCGGGTCCGGGGGAACCGGTGTGATCTCTGGTGAGGTGTGCATACGGAGACCTTGGAGCGTTGAAAGGCTCAAGAAGAACATGCCGGTCACCCCGTGCGGGAAAGGACGATTGGCACTGCTAATGTAGTCTTCGCGGGCCATCGCCGCCGCCTGATTTTGCAGGCGAAGAGTGTAGAAATGTGGGGGATCCTCGTCAACCTGTCGAACCCCCCTGGATTCCCCGGGTACGTCCTCTTCTCGGCCGGGTCACTCCTGGTATTCCCTAGGGTATCCCGTCGGGCTCACCTCCACTATGATCGAGGGATGGACCAAAAGATCCGAATCCGGGGCGCCCGGCAGCACAACCTGAAGAATCTGGACCTGGATCTCCCCCGGCGTGCGCTCACGGTCATCACAGGACCTTCAGGTTCCGGAAAGTCCTCTCTCGCCTTGGACACCCTCTTCGCCGAGGGCCAACGTCGCTATGTGGAGTCCCTCTCCACCTATGCCAAGCAGTTTCTGGATCGGATGGAAAAGCCATCGGTTGACCTTATCGAAGGCATTTCTCCTGCCGTGGCCATAGAACAGAAAAATCCTACCAAGTCGAGCCGGTCGACGGTAGGCACGGCTACGGAGGTCTTCGACTACTTTCGCCTCCTCTGGGCCAGGGTGGGGCGGACCTACTGCCCCGATTGTGCAGAAGAGGTTCGGCCCGACACGGTCTCCACGGCGGTGGACCGCACTCTCGGCCTTCCTGAGGGATCCCGCATACTCGTCACCTTTCCCTTGAAGCTGAGCGAGAGGGTCACGCACGGATTGGTTGTGGAGAACCTTCTGGCCATGGGATTTCTCCGGGTCCTGGCCGACGGTGAGATGGTGGACCTCGGGGTTCCCGAACCGAAGGACGTGGCATCCCTTGGGTTGGACCTAACTCAGGTCTCCAGGCTCTTGGTGGTCGTGGATCGCCTGAAGGTTTCTCCGGAGCACCGGGACCGGCTGGCTGATTCCATCGGGACCGCCTTTGCCGAAGGTGAGGGGGAGGCTTTCATATTGACCGGTGTCGAGAGAGGCGGGGGAGGTCTGATAGAAACGCTGGATCTCACCGAGCATTTTCGCTGCCCTCGGCACCCGGGACGGGAATTCCCCGAGCCGTCTCCCCAGCTCTTCTCGTTCAACAATCCCTACGGCTCCTGCCCTACGTGTACCGGTTTTGGCGCTACCCTCGAGTATGACGAGGAGCTCATTCTTCCCAACCGCCAACGGTCCATTCAGGACGGGGCGGTGGACCCCTGGACGAAGCCCA
>JBDHGR010000460.1:0-7711 GCA_039589815.1 Gemmatimonadota bacterium
ACGGGCGCGCTTACACCGTTATCGGAGTAGGCCCTCCCGGGATGGTGGCCTCCGAATCGCCGGTTCTCCTGGAGGTGGTGATCCCTGTCATGGATGAGCGGGAGGATAGGGGCCACCTGGCGTTCACGGGGGTAGCGAGGCTTCGGGAGGGAGTAGGCCTACCCCAGGTGCAAGCCGAGCGCGACGCATTCTCCTTCCATATGGCCGAGGCCTACCCGGAGAACTGGACTCGGGAGGGGGAGGTGGCCCGGGGCCTTTATGCCCTCACCCGGCAGCAGGCGATGGTGCCGGACAACTCCACCTTCTGGCTCGCGGCTGCCGGTTTCCTGATGGTGGTGGGGCTGATCCTCCTCATCACCTGCTCAAACGTGGCGAACCTTCTTCTTACCCGGGCCCACCAACGTCGGGAAGAGTTAGCCGTCCGAGCCGCCGTCGGCGCCAGGAGCCGGCGAATTCTGGGCCAACTCCTAACCGAGAATCTGGTCCTTTTCGGGCTGGCCGGAGCCGCTAGCCTTCTCCTGATCAGGGTGCTGGCCTCGGTGATCAAGGGAGGATGGTTATTCCTTCCTTCCGCGGGTGTGAACTTCGACGTTGACGCAAGGGTGGCGATCTTCACCTTCGGGTTGACCTTGCTGGCCGGACTCACCTTCGGCCTTCTTCCCGCCAAGCAGGCTTCGAACACAGATCTGATTTCGGCCATCAAGGGAGAGGCGGTTCCCCTTCGTTTCAAACGGTTCGGGATCCGAAATCTATTGGTTGGGGTGCAGGTGGCCGGATCCACGGTCTTCGTGATGGTCACGGTCTTTCTGCTTCAGAGCCTGTCCCATGTTCGGGATCTGGATCTGGGTTTCGATCCGGAGGGAGTGGCGGTCCTCTCCATGAACCTCGATCACCGGCAGTACGGGGAAGAAGACGGGCGCCAGTTTCTGGCCTCCCTGAAGGCCAGGCTCGAAGGGATGCCCAGGGTGGAGGACGTCGAGATCAGCACCCGGGTGCCTCTGGAAGGGGGTAGCACCTACCTAGGTGGTTTGGAGCCGGAAGGGTACCCCATGGATCCCGGAGAACCAGTCCTGGCCGGGATGACCGTGGTTTCGCCGGGGTACCTGGATCTGCTCAGGGTGGACCTGCTCAGGGGTCGGCCGCTCCTACCCGAGGATCGAGGGGGTGGAGAGGCTGTCGCCCTCGCGAGCCAGGCCTTCGTGGATCGTTACTGGCCCGGAGAGGCCGGCGTAGGGAAGATCATCCGTCGGGAAGGCCGGGATCCCATACGTGTGGTAGGGATCGTGGCCGACCTGCCCATGCGGAGCCTGGCCGAGGAACCCGGACCACACCTCTGGCTCCCCCATAACCAATGGTACGAGGGGGACGTGGTGGTAAACGTTCGTTCCGCCGGCGACGTCCGTAGCCTTCTTCCCAATCTGCGGGGTCAGGTCGCGGAGCTGGATCCGGACCTGCCGGTCCTGAGGGTGGATCTGATGAAAAACATCAGCGCCAACGGATCCCTCCCTCAACGGATCCTTTCCATGATCATGGGCATCGCCGGCGCCCTGGCCCTGGCCCTGGCCATGCTCGGGATCTACGGAGTGGTGGCTTTCTCCGTGAGCCAGCGGACCCGGGAAGTAGGGGTGCGGGTGGCGCTGGGAGCCGAACCTGGACAGGTACGGCGGATGGTCGTGAGAGAAGGGTTCGGCGTAGCCCTGGTGGGCCTAGTGCCCGGACTGCTTCTGAGCCTGGCAGCGGCGCAGGTTCTCCGGACCTTCTTCCTGGGCGCCGATACCCTGGATCCAGTCGCTTTCGGCGCCGGCCTCATGCTCCTGGGCACGGCAGTGCTGGCGGCCTGTTTGGCACCGGCGCTCCGGGCTGCCCGGGCCCATCCCATGGGGTCTCTGAGGGCGGACTGAGGCTCCCCAGCCACCCAGACCGAGTCTGATCCCAAGGCTAGCGCGCAGGAGGATCGGGCCGTCTGTGAGGAGCTGACCGCGGGGTCGTGGAAGACCCGAGGGCGGAGGTGTCCATGTAACCGCAACCATCACACGAGCTTAGTCCCATAGGACCTTTGGCGAATCATGGGCCAGGATCATCTTGGCCGCGCACCGGGGACAGTTTCGGCTTGCTGACCACGGATGCACATCACGTCTGTGACAGTTCGGGCAGACGTTGAGATCCCTGTCGTAGCTGGGGTCACCAGTGGGACCTTCCTGCCCGTACCGCCCAACCAGGACATCTACCACATCCTTGCAGTCTTCGCAGGTCATGGTCCGAACGACAGCAACCATTCCGCAGTCCAACCCACCGGATACCGTAGCCGAATACCCGCACTCACGACAGCGGAAGCCATACTTCGTACCCATGTGGCACTCCTCTCTCCAGATAGGTCCAGGATACATGGCGGGATAGGACAAAAAAAGAGGCGGTCCCGAAGGAGCCGCCGTGCAACCCTCAGAATCCGTCCTCAGCGCCCGCCATCCGGTGTGCAAGGCCGACCCGTAACGGTAGCTGGTTTTCGAAGGAACTCGAATCCAAGCGGATGTTCCTCTTCTTCCGTCATGACGATCTGAGAGCCCCGTTTGGCCGCCCGTACTCCCTGACCTCCTGGGAATAACCGGGTGTGGGCAGCCCGAGGGCGAGAAACACATAAACGAACCCGAGAGCCGCCACGGAAATTGAGCGTATCATTTGAGTCTCCTCAGCTAAGAAGAATCATGTGATGTGGGTATTGTGGGGCAAGGATTGGCGGTAGATCGGGGTAGCCTTGGAGGGACCTGGACGTTGAAACCGTGAATTGCCTGCCAGCTGCGGGTATCTCGCGGTTGATGGCTGGAGGGGGAATCAGGCCACCGGGCGCAGGATCTCACCGGTGAGACCGCCAGCATCCCGTTCTTTGGCTGAGGGGTGTTCACGGTTCCAGGCCCTAAATGGAGCGCCCGTGAGTCCAGAGAGACAGAGGCGCGCAGGCTCCGGCGATCGTTGTCCAGCTTGTCATTCCCACTCAGGTCACTTCACGGAAGCGTACCTACGATTCTCTCGAACTCCTCGGTATCGAAAGCCCTCATGGTAAGCGTGGTTACGTTTCCCAGAGCTCCAATGCCGAGAGAAAAGGCCGCTGCTGCCTCGTCATCCTCAGATTCGGAGATCGTGACGTAGTCGTAAGGGCCCAGGGTAGAGTAGACCGCCAGGAGCTTCCCACCCGTCGCCTCCCAAACAGCCTTGGCTTGTCGGATTCGTTCTGGGGCGTCCTTGATGTTGCGGATGCCCTGTTCGGTCAGCTTGTACAGCGTGACGAATTTGGCCATTGGATCGATCTCCCTTCAAACAGTGGAGCCTGCGCGCCCCCCGAGAAGTCCTTACCTGATGCTTGTGCCTGGTGTCGAGGCCTCCGCGGCCGCAGTGCTCGGGCCCGATGTCCCACCGGAATAACACCCCGAAAATGTAGAGGGGTCCACCTACTCATCGACAGTACGGGCTCAGGATTCACGTCGGATACCTGCGAAAGCCACCGTCTACGAAGCGGCCGAGGCACGAGGAGTCGAACTCTGGACGGACAACGGGTCGAGGTGCGACTCGCTTGCAGGATCCTCAACGCGATGCCGCAGCTCGGGATGCCTGGAAGCTACCGAGTGGCGTGAGTCCCGCTTNATCTGTTCTCAGCTCCGAGCCATGCGCCAACGCCTGAGGCGGTCACCTTTTGGGTCACCCATTCATCCGCCGCAGCCCGGATTCCCCAACCTCGAGTTCCTGGAGAGCAGGACCGGAGGTCAGGCGGCTTCAATAACCCCCGCTGACACAAGGCCGGCTTTCCAACGATCGACGACATCCTCACTCTGATACGGGCTCCCGTCGAACCAGGCCCCCAAGTCGGTGGTTGGAAACCGTTCCCGGACTAGCTGGGCTGTGGCTCGAGCACGTCTCTCGAGACCCATCTCCACCTGGGCGGCCGCCAGGACCAAGAGGGCTTCCAGGTTGTTCGGTTGGTAATCCAGGACCTCCTCGGCAATGGACGCCGCTCGCTCTACCCTGCCACCGATGAAGAGGGAGCATGCCTTGACGGTGGGGTACCAGGGTTTGTTGATCCCGGTGAGGCGCATGGCCACGTCAAGGAGGTCGATCGCCTTCTCCCACTGACCCAGGTAGCGTCGCACGCTCCCTTCCAGTCCGTAGGTGACATCGCAGGTCGGCCGAATGATCTCTAATTGGTCCAGTGTCGTCAGGGATTCCTCTACCCTTCCCTGTGCCATGAGAACGGCGGCCTGAACGGCCTTGGCCATACCAGTAAGGTCACCCAAGCCGATGGCGATCTGGGCTTGATCCCAGGCTTTCAACAAAGAGCCCTCAGGATCCGAAACCCACCCGTTGCTCGCCCCCACGAAGTGCGCAAAGGCGGAAAGGACAAGACCGTATGTTTGGTCCGGATGGGACTCCGCCACCGCACCAAAAAGCTTTAGTGCCTCGGACCACCCCTCCCGAGTGTCGGTCCGGAGGTGGTACCAACCCAGGTAGATCCGCTCGATGGCCTGGGGATCGTCCAGCTCCCAATAGAGCCCTGCCGGCTCACCCACCACCAGGTCGATCTCCACTGAGCGGGCGACCTCATCGGCGAGAGTGTCGGAAAGGGAAAACATCTCCTCCACGGTCGCCGTCCATTTGTGGGACTTGACCACGTTCATAGTAGAAACGTCGAAGAGAGTCGCGTACACCCGGACCCGATCACCAAACTGGTGGACCCCTGTCTCAACCATGTAGCGGGCATTCCCACTCGGCTTCCTGCCCCCGGGTTCCTTGGTGGCATCCACGATACTCAGCTGGGGCACACGGGCGAGTCGGTGGAGCAAGTCCATTCTGATCACACCCGCTGCCGCTCGAACCGAGTCGTCAACCATCTCGGTATGGATCGGAAGGACCGCAAGAGTGGGGGATTCCAGGGAGAGGGACCTCTGCCGGGCTATGGCGGTACCGTCTGCCGGGAGATCCGCAAACTCGTAGACTTCCACTGGCTCCGGGATGTTCTTCAGCTTGTGTCGGCCAACGGACAGGAATCGTAGTGCTGGCTCGTCCAGAGCCCGGTACACTCGTCCGGAGATGCTCACCCCTCCGGGTCGGGCCAGGGCCTGAATCCGCGCAGCAATGTTGAGGGCATCTCCGAAGTACCCATTCCCCGAAACCACTACCTCGCCCTGGTCGAGGCCCATTCGAAATCTCATCCGGTGGGATTCAGGAACCTCCGTGTTCCTGCTCTCGATCTCCGCCGCGATGGCGATGGCGGTTTGGACTGCATTCTTGGGATCACCGAAGACCGCCATGAAGTTGTCCCCGACGAAATCGGAGAGAGTGCCCCCAGCTTCGGAGATTCTTTCCTCAACCAGGCGCCGGCAGTTTTCCACGGTTGCCCTGGTCCCTTCGAAGTCGTCGGCCATGAGCCTGCTGTAGCCGACGATGTCGGCGTTGAGAGCCACCAACTCAGCTGGGTTCTCTGTCCGTACTATCATGGTCTGTCCACCTGGATCGGTCGTGATGTCTGCGGCGCTGAGCGGTCCCAAAAGGCCGGGCCCAGGGTTGTCTTCAGTTGCCGCCATTCTCGTTTCTCTGCCTATACCCATCCGGCAGTCTATTAAGGACTCCTCGTATGCCTGGATGGCGTGCTGACCCGCCTACTCACTTTTGAACAGGGAAGAACCCACTGCATAGCAGGTCGAGTGAGGCTATCAGACCATCCTCCAACGCCACATAGACATGCTGTTCCCCGTGGGAAGGTTTGCCGTCGCTGGCAAACCGAACACCGTATCGGAGGTGAAGCTTGGTTGAAAGGGGCGTGATCTTCGCGTCCACGAGCTCAAAGGCGTCTTTTCCTTCGAACCATTTACGGAACTGATCTGCGACTTCTATACCACCTGTCGCCTCCGTGAATGCACCAGGTATGAGGAACTTCCCCTTCGCATCTGGTTGGAAATGGTCGGCCATGCGTTGGTAGTCGAGTGCGTTGAGGGCTGAGAGGAATTCTCTTGCGGTCTCCCGTGCGGCCTCAACCTGTGCAGGAGCCGGGGATGGGAGCAGGAGGACAAGGACGAAAGGAAGGAGTGCTCGGCGTCTCATTGGGTGCCTCCTTGGTACAATGCGTCAAGAAACCGGACTATCCCAGGTAAGGGGATCACGCCCTCTCCGCTCTCGTCACCAGGTTTGGTGCCGAGAAGAATATTGGGGATGATACTCGCAATCATATCATCGTTAAAAGATTTCGACAAGAAAAAATTTAGGCTAAAATGAGAAGAATGCGCGGCGACTTCTTCCCCCTCGGAAGGGAGGATACCGGTTCACCCCTGAAATCATCAGTCACGCTGTCTGGCTGTACCACCGATTCTCCTTGAGCTTCAGGGATGTCGAGGAACTCCTGGCGGGAGGTAACGGCTTCTCGAAGTGATGGACCTTGTTTATCGCCGGTTGTCCAAGAGATCCTCGGTCTCCTAAAGTTGACGGTACCGTCTGCCGGGCCCGAATCGGTGACCCCTAGCTTTCAAAGCCTACCTGATTGGCTCCGGATTTCATGGATAATCCCAACTCATGGGCAAGAACCCACGAATTTGGCGAACCTCGGATCCTGGCATTCTCCAAGTTCACAAAAGGGAAGATGTAGGGTTACATGTGGATCCTCCAATCCCTCGGGGGATAGGGTAGATCAGAGTTCCCAGATCACCGTCTTCGCCGATGACGGTCCATGGCATGCGTGTTGCACCCAACCCCCCTGAGAGGCCTGGCTGGCCCGAGGGCGAATAAGCTGAATCCTCCGGGATCCAGGCAGATTCTGAGGGAGTGCCATGAATACCTCTGTGCGCAAGATTTGTGCGATTGTACTCGCTTTTTCAGTGGTGATGGAAGTCGGCTGCGGTGACGATCCTGTACGGCCGGACGGGCCAGCACCCTCCATCCTGAACGTGTCTCCGGTGACCGGGACGGTGGGAACCGAGATTCGGGTCATGGGCAATGATTTCCGGTCGGGCGCCGCTGTTTTCGTGGGGGACCATCGGGCCACCGCCGTAGACGTGCCTGGTGGAAGCGAGGTATTCGCCTTCGTTCCCGAAGGGGTCGTTGAGGGAGAGACCTACGATGTGGAGGTCCGAAACACCGACGGCACCAAGGACAAGCTCCCATCGGCCTTCACCGCCGTGGCGCCCCGGTTAAGCTTCGTTAATGCCGCCACCAAACCTTCGGGGAATCCGGGAAGCACAGTGATCATCGAGGGGGATGCCTTCGGCGACGTCCAAGGCTCCGGCCAGGTGTTGTTCTCCAACGGAGCCGGGGGGGCCGTCGTTGCCTCCATCGCGGCACCGGACGACTGGACGAACACCTTCATTGTGACCACCGTGTCATCCAGCGCCCAGAGCGGGCCCATTTTCGTGACCACCGCCACCGGCGCAAGCGATAGCCTCCACTTCAACGTCACGCAGAACGCCACCTTCAGCCCCTCTACAATCTCCTGGACCGAAACCACGGCGATGCCCGAACCCCTCAGCGGTCATTCGGCCATCTACGTGCCCATCGACGACGCATTGGGGAGCACGGTCCAACGCGCCTACGTAGTGGGTGGGACCCGTCTCGACGGTACCCTGACCGGGCAGATCCACCATGCCGAGATCCAAGCCACCGGCGGCCTCGATCCCTGGGTAAGCACCACCGGCCTCACCGAGCCCAGGGCCTTTTCGGCCGTGGTGGCGGCCACGCC
>JBDHGR010000461.1:0-7707 GCA_039589815.1 Gemmatimonadota bacterium
GGACACCTTCCGCCTTGAATCGTGTGAAGGCGTCGGCATCCAGGACCTCCGACCAGAGGTAACTGTAGTACCCTGCCGCGTACCCCCCACTGAAGAGGTGGGAGAAGGTGGTGAGGATGTGGTTGCGGGCGAAGGTCGGAGTCGGGGACATGGTCAGGAGCATTTTTTCGGCGAACGACATTACTGCTTGGGCCGGGTCCAAGCCGTCGCCACACTCCTCGGGCAGTCTGGGCGCGAGTTCCCCATGGAGGGCAAGATCCAGGGTCCCGAAGGAGAGTTGCCGCATCTGGAACCAACCGCCCAGGAAACGCCGGGCGGCTATCATCCGCTCGAGCACTTCGCCTGGAAGTGGCTCTCCTGTCTCGAAGTGTCCGGAAAACAAAGCCAGGGCTTCCTCCTCCAGGGTCCAGTTTTCCATGAGCTGGGAGGGTAGTTCCACCCAGTCCCACGCTACACTCAACCCGCCTCGGCCCGGGATCGGCACCCTGGATGTGAGGTGGTGGAGGAGGTGCCCAAACTCGTGGAACACGGTCCGGACCTCCCGATGGGTCAAAAGGGATGGGCGGCCCTCCTCGGGCGGGGAGAAGTTCCCTGCGATGAACCCCAGGTGGGGCTTGAATGAACCGTCCTCCTGCGGGCCACCGGTGAGAAAGTCGTTCATCCAGGCCCCCTGGCGCTTCTCCTTCCGTGGGAGCCAATCCGTGTAGAACGAGCCCAGCCCCACTCCTTCCTCATCCCGGATCTCGTAGAACCTTACCGCCGGATCCCACACCTGGTCGTTCTCCGCCTCCGAAACCGTGAGGCCGAAGATTCGTTCAGTAAGTTGGAACAGGCCCTGCAGGACCTTCTCCTGGGGGAAGAAGGGACGAAGCAATTCGTCGTCGATGTCGTATCTCTCTTTCCTCAAGGATTCGGACACGAAAGCGACGTCCCAAGGCTCCAGATTCTCTAGCCCCAGAGCTGATGCATGGGTCCGGAGCTCCTGGAGGTCCCGCTCCCAATAAGGCCTGGTCCGCCTCACCAGGTCTGCCTCGAACGCCACTGCTCTTTCTCCGGACTTGGCCATGGCTTCCTCCAGGCGGTAGTCCGGGAAGTGGCGGTATCCCAGGGTTACTGCCAACTCCTGCCGAAGGGCTAGGATGCGCGGAAGGAGGGGGAGGTTGTCGAATTGGTCGCCTCGGCACCGGCCCACGTAGGCGGAATAGATCTCCTCTCTGAGCTTCCGGTCCCGGCAGTACTTCATTACAGGTTCGAAGGAGGGATGGTCCAGTGTCAGAATCCATCCATCCAAACCGAGCTCCTGAGCCTTCTCCCTCAACCGGCTCAGCGCCCCGCGGGGGACTCCATCCAGCCGTTGAGCGTCCGTCACGTGGAGGGAAAAATCGGCGGTGGCGTCCAGGACATTCTCGCTGAACCTCCGTTGGACCTTGGCCAACTCCAGGCGGATCTCCTCCAGGCGGTCTTTCCTCTCCGACGGCAGGTCTGCCCCGGCCCTCCGGAACTCTCTGACAGTCTTTTCCAGGTGCCGGGCTTGTATGCCCTCGAGGGCCTTGGCCTCCGGGGAGTCGGAGAAGGTCTTCAGCTGGTTCCAGAGAGCCTCGTTCAGGGGAAGCCTTGACCAGAACTGTGTGATATCGGGCAGAATGGAGTTGAACGCCTCCCTCAGCTCCAGGGTCTCCGCAACCGAAAGAAGGTGGTGGATGGGGGCGAGGGATTCACTCACCTCCTGGGTGATCTTGTCGAGGGCTTCGAGGGTGTTTTGGTACGTTCGGGGTCCGGGGTCGTTGGCCAAAGTGTCGAGCCGGCTCTGGGCCCTGGCGAGAATCTCCTTTACTCCGGGCTCAACGTGGGTGGCTTCGATATCCCTGAAGGGAATCTGAAAGACCCTGTGAAGCAGGGGGTTCCGCTTCACCCTCCCCACCCCTGAGCCCTCAGATCGTCGGCGAGTGCCCCACTCTCCAACCAGGATGTCCACCAAACGGCAGCCAACATCTCTGCACCTGATGCGAGCCGTTCGACGACGAACTCCTTGGCATCCGGATGGGGTTTGCTGTCGGGATCGAAGCCGTGCGCTTTCTCCAGCTCGTAGAGCCTCTCAACGGTGGCATTGCTGGATCTCACATGGGCCCAGATGGCACTTCTCACGTCATCCAACCTCCTTGGGGACCGGGGCATCCGGGGCTCGAGAGCCTCGAACGCGATATGGGCCCGCACGAATCCTGACTCGAAACCGCTATGGAATTCCCGATCGGTGGTGAACCCCTTGGGGTTGGGTGCATCTTCGGACCATCCGTTGAAGTGGATGGTGGTATGGTGAGGTTGGGCAGCATCTACTACGTAGTGGCTGATGATTCCTGCGTCGTTGAGAATCCTGGCTTCCACCCAATCCCGTTCGGAACTCGGAGGGGTCAACCGCCATTGGGCGAACCCCGAGGTCAGCCGCTGTTGCATCTCCAGGATCCGAAAGGGAAGGAAACCCACGTTCTGTTGGGGCCTTTCGATCCGGGCGTCGAACAAAGCCGCGATAAAGCCGAATCGGTCCGACGCCGCCAGGGCACCGGGGGGCACGTTCTCGAGGTCGATGTAATGGTCGTATTTCCAGGCTTCGTCCATCTCCCTCAGGTCGCCGTTACGCCAGCGGTCCGGTTCAGGACTCAGGAATTCCAGCTGGGCTCCAGCTTCCCGAAAGAATGCAGGCATCCCTTCCGGGAGGATCCCGTGGGCTGCCCGGGCGGCCATTCTATGCCCGTCGGCGCCCCATCGCAGGGAAGGGGATTTCGCGGTGGCGAATCCCCAGAAAACCGCGGCTCCAAGGACGGGGAGGGCCGCGAATCCCAGAGCGCGTCTGATTCTCATCCGTTGAGTTCCCCGATCTGGGCCAGAACAAGTGCCATGGCCCGTCCAACCCTGCCTGCATCAAGTACAGCGAACTTCATCGTTCAGCGTCCTCCGGGAGAGCGATCCATGGGGCGAGCAGAAGAGGCATCCTCGGCCCCCTCGCCTTTCACATACTTGTCGTACCAGGCTAGGTACTCTCTGTACCGATGGACGTTGTACGACGGAATCCTCAAGCCATGGGGCTGGCCCGGATACACCACGAGCCGGGTGTCGATCCCTCGTCGTCTTAGAGCTTGATACATCTGTTCAGAGTTCAGGATGGGGACGTTCCAATCCGACTCACCCCCCATGAAGAGGGAAGGTGTGGTGACGTTGCCGATGTCGTTCCAGGGGGAGAGGTCCTCCCAGAGCTGACGGTTTTCCCAGGGGTTCCCCCATTCACGCTCGTTCCCGAGCTGGTAGTGGTCGTGACCGAAGTTGGCCACCAGCAACCCCATGCTAGCTCCTGAGATGGCCCCCTTGAACCGATCCGTCTTCGTGATGACGTAATTGGTGAGGATGCCGCCGTAGGACCATCCGCCCACCCCAAGGCGGTCCGAATCGGCCCATCCCTGGTCGATGACGTAGTCCACGCCGGCCATGACATCTTCGAAGTCGGGAATGCCCCACTTCTGCCAGAGGGCGAATCCGAACTCCCGACCGTACCCAGACGATCCTCTCGGGTTGACCATGAGGACGAGGTATCCGTGGGCGGCCAGGATCTGGGCTTCGTTGCTGAAGCCCACCCCGTACATGCCGTTGGGCCCTCCGTGAATTCTTAGAAGCGTCGGATAGCGACGGCCTTCTTCGAAACCAGGCGGGAAGAACACCCAACCTTCGATCTCGGTGAGTCGTTCACTTCGGTGAGCTGAGCCAGTTCCCCCCCCCGCTGCACGAACACCTCACCAGGTGTGTGATAATCCGAGATGACGGTGGCCAGGAGGCCATCGGGACCCGGGGAAAACCCTCCCGCCCTGACCTCCCCGTCGATGAGGCGGGTCACATCTCCGGTTTCTACATCCACCCTGACCACGTGGCCCTCTCCCTCGTCACTTACGGTGGTCAGGACTCCCCGCCCGTCGGGGGTAAACCTCAGGGACCCCACATTGCGGTCTAGATCCTCGGTGAGGATTCGTCGCTCTCCGCTTCCGTCGCTGGCGCGAATGGCCAGATGCCGGGTTTCGAACGCACTGTACCGGGGATCGTTGAGTCCAGTGGTATATGCGATCCATTCCCCGTCGGGGGACCAGGTGGGTCCGCCGTCTCCACCCTCGTAGTCCGTGATCCGGACCAGTGTGCCGCCCATGTCCGTGTTGGTGGCGGAAACCACCCAAATATCCGAGTTGGAGTTGGCGTCGGGATCCTCTGTCCTGTTGCTGGAGAAGGCGATCTTCGAGCCATCGGGGCTCCAGGAAGGGCTCCCTTCGTCCCACCGACCGGAGGTGATCTGGGTCAGCTTCTTCGTTTGAACGTCAAAGACGTAGAGATGGGTCTTTCGGGTATCAGTGAGGTAACCCCTGCCGTCCCGCTTGGTTTGCAGGCGGGTGATCACCCAAGGATCCCTGACCCTCGACTGTTGGCCGCCTTCCTCAGTGGCCCCAGTGCTATCGGGATCCCGGATCGTCAGCAGAAGCTTGGAACCGTCCGGGGACCACTCGAAGCCACCAACTCCTTGTTCCACTTCGGTGAGTGGCTGAGCTTCGCCGCCTCTCCGATCCAGGACCCAAACTTGAGATTCTGCGTCCTCACCCCGTGTCGCAGTGAAGGAAAGGTACTTTCCGTCGGGACTCCATTTTGGGCCGCCCGCCGACTCGCTGGACATGGTCAGCGGAATGGGGTCTCCTCCCTGGGTGGAGACCATCCAGATCTGGGATTTCGATTGGTCTTTCTCGAGGTTGGTGGTGCTGACCGTGTAGGCCACCCACTCCCCGTCGGGGCTCACTTGGGCGCCTCCTACCCTTTTGATCCTGTACTGGTCTTCGATTTCCATGGTGCGGGTTTGGGCCGCAGCAGGGGTGGTTCCCAACGTCACAAAAGCCACAGTGGCAACCGATGCCATGAAAAGCGCTACCGAACCCTTCATCACGCGCTTCATCGGTCACCTCCTCTCCCACCGGCCGGTGCACCCACCGGCGCGGTCACTGGCTTAGTCACTGGCGTATTCACTTGTTTTACATACTTCCCGTACCATTCTAGGTACCTCTCGTACCGGTCCACCTGATAGGGAAGGGACAGGCCGTGCCCCTGGCCCGGGTAAACCACCAGCTGGGTTTCCCTGCCCATTCGCCTCAGGGCCTGATAGATCTGCTCGCTGTTGTTGACTGGAACGTTCCAGTCCTTTTCTCCGCACATGACCAGCGTGGGTGTGATGATGTTCTCCACGGCATTGAAGGGGCTGATCCGTTCCCACGCCTCCCGGTTCTCCCACGGAAGGCCCAACTCGCCCTCCCACTGGAGCTGGTAGTGGTCGTGGCCATAATTGGTGACGTACAGAAACTCGCTTGCGCCGGTGATTGCGCCCTTGAAACGGTCGGTTTTGGTGATGACGTGATCCGTGAGAATCCCACCGTAGGACCATCCTCCGACCCCCAGGCGGTCCGGATCGGCCCAGCCCCGCTCGATGGCATGGTCCACGCCTGCCATGACGTCCTCGTAATCCCTGACTCCCCAGTCGGCCCATAGGTCGTAACTAAAATCCTGCCCGTAGCCGGAAGAGCCTCGGGGGTTGGCGGTCACCACCACGTAGCCGTTGGCCGCGAAAAGGTGGGCCTCGAAGTTGAAGGAGAGGGAGTACTGGGACACCGGACCCCCGTGGATCCGGAGGAGAGTGGGGTATCTGAGTCCCTCCTCATATCCGGGCGGTAGGTAGAAGATGCCTTCGATCTCGGTGCCGTCGGCTGAAGGGAAGGTGGCGTTCACCACCTCTCCCAGTTTAATGCTCCCCAGGAACTTCTCGTTCACCTGGGTCAGCTGCGTGAGGGCTCCATCCCGGCCGGTTGTGAAGATCTCACCAGGGAGGTCGGTCCTTGCCACAGAGACGAAAACCTCGTCGTCGGGACCCAGGTCGTACCCCCTGGCTGAGAAAGGACCCGAGACCGGCCGGTCAATGCGGCCGTTCCGGACGTTGACTCGCCCAACATGGTTTTCCGCCGAGTCCTCGATGCCGAAGAAGATATGCTGGCCGTCAGAGCTGAACCGGGGTGTGCTGACGTTCCTGTCCAGGTCTCCCGTCAGAATGCGAACCTCTCCGCTCCCATCGGACCTGGCCATGGCCAGGTCGTTTACTTCATACCAGATCAGCTCCGGCTCATCCAAGGTGGTGTAGGCGATCCACTCACCGTCGGGGCTCCAGACGGGGTTGGAGTCGGAACCGGGATTGGTGGTGATCTGGATAAGGTCGGAGCCGTCGCTGGTTTTGGTGGCGTCCACAACCCAGATGTCGGTGTTGGAATTCCCGTCCGGGTTTTCAGTCCGGTTCGCTGCGAAGGCCACCTTCGTTCCGTCGGGGCTCCATGCCGGGGAGCCGGCGTCGAAATCGCCCGAGGTGATCCGTGTGGTCTTCTTCGTGGCGAGATCGAACACGTAGAGGTGGGTGAATTGATTCCCGGTGAGGTAGCCCACCCGGTCCCGCTTGAATTGGAGACGATCGATCTCCCAGGGTGGTGTCGCCTTGGGTTTCTCGTGGGCAGGGAGGGTGTCGATGGGATCCGGATCCCGGATGGTAAGGAGAAGTTTAGAGCCGTCCGGAGACCAATCGTATCCGCTGATTCCCCATTTCTCCTTGGTGAGCTCCTGGCCTTCTCCCATCCGCCGATCCAGGACCCAGACCTGGGTCTGGGCGCTGTCGCCCCGGGCAGCGGTAAAGGAGAGGTACTTTCCGTCGGGGCTCCAGTCGGGATTGGAGGCTGGGTAACCCTCCGTAGTCATGGCGATGGGCTCACCCCCCGCTGATGGGACCATCCAGATCTGTGTGCCAGATTCCCCTGGCTCCAGAGAGGATGTGCTCACGGTGTACGCCACCCACTCACCGTCAGGGCTCACCTGTGGTCCTCCCACCCGCTTGATCTCGAACATGTCGTGAATCTGGAGAGGGCGACCGTCTTCCCCTCCGGATGCCTCCTGACCGGAGAGCTGAAAGCTCGGGGGGAGAATCAAGAGAAGGGCGAGGGCCCCAAAACTCCATGGACGGTTCGGGGGTTCTTTCGCCGCTCGTCGCGTCCTTTGATCGGTCATGATGGGTCTCCGATATCGATAAGGAATCGCCTAAGAAGGCTTTGCTGATCTGGATGCAAGGTAAGGCCGGCCATTGCGAGTGGCAGTCGGGCGCGGACCGCTCCCGTGTCCGGAGGGATCGAATCCCCCGGATTCACCGGAGCGTTGGTCAGGACTAAGATCAGGCCGTCGGCCGCTCTGACACGGAACCGGGTTTCTGCGTAGGTCCGGGTCAGGTAGTGGATCTCCCGGACGTGTTCCAGGGGGAGAAACTGGAGGCTGAAAAGGGGCTTGGGGGGGATGTCGTTGATGAGAACGGTGGGGCCACCCCGTTCGGTGGGATCGCTGGGGTCCCGGATCAGCGAACCGGCCAGCCAGGCCGGTCGAATCTGCTGGATGAGCTCCAGCGCGTCCCGGGCATCCGACTCCCGGATCTCCTCCTTGCTGATGGCGCGGATTCCGCCCCGCCCGGTGACGGGCTGGCTCCGTGCACACCCTGCCAAAGGCAGAAGAAAAAGCGCTGCGGATAGGGCGAATGTCTGAGGTCGGACCAAGAGCCGAACCCCTCTTCTTGTTACAGTCAGATATCCCTGGCCCGGGTCATGGTACGTGTTGTTT
>JBDHGR010000462.1:0-4039 GCA_039589815.1 Gemmatimonadota bacterium
TGTCCACCCTCATCAAGGAGCGTCGTGGGCGGGTGGTGGACTCCCTTGGCGACAACCTCTTGGCAGAATTCCCCAGCGTGGTGGACGCTGTTCAATGCGCTTTGGCGGTCCAGAAGGAGTTCCAGTCTCGCAATGAGAGCCTCCCAGAGAACCGTCGGATGCGATTCAGGATAGGGATCAATCTCGGAGATGTGATCGAAGAAGAGGGACGGTTATATGGTGACGGTGTCAACATCACTGCAAGGTTGGAAGCCCTGGCCGACCCTGGGGGAATCTGCGTCTCAAAGACGGCCTTCGACCATATCGAAAGCAAACTCCCGCTTGGTTACGAATACCTAGGACAGCAAACGGTCAAGAACATCACCAGACCGGTGGGTGCTTACAAAGTCATCATGGAAGCCAGCGTTACCGAGAGGGAGGACGGGCCAGGGCTAGATGGGGGGATGGCCCCCGCGCCCGCCCAAGCCACGATTCCACTGCCCGACAAGCCTTCAATTGTCGTATTGCCCTTCTCCAACATGAGCAATGATCCGGAACAGGAATACTTCAGCGACGGCATGACGGAGGACCTGATCACCGACCTGTCGAAGGTTTCCGGCCTGTTCGTGATCGCCCGCAATTCGGCCTTCACCTACAAGGGTAAGGCGGTCAAGGCGAGAACAGTCGGTCGGGATTTGGGTGTCCGCTATGTGCTGGAAGGTAGTGTCCGGAAAGCGATGAACCGGGTCAGGATCACAGCCCAGTTAATCGATGCAACGACAGAGGGGCACCTTTGGGCCGAGCGGTTTGATCGGGACCTCGACGATATTTTTTCGGTGCAAGATGAGGTAACCGAGAAGATTGTTTCGTCTCTGGCAGTGAAGCTGACCGAGAATGAGCGGTCGCTTCTGATAGCCAAGGGCCAGCACACAAAGAACATGGATGCCTATGACATCTATCTACGGGCCCTGGAGTTCTTTTATCGCTTCACGGAGAAGACAAACCGGCAAGCGAGAGAGATGTTCGAGAAGGCCATCCGTCTCGATCCGGACTATGCTCAGCCACAGGCTATGCTGGCCGGGACTTACCTGATGGAATGGAAGTTTGGATGGAGTTTGGATCCGAAGTCGGTTGAAGAAGCGGAGAGGTGGAGCTCAGCCAGCCTGGAACTCGATCCCACCGTGCCAGAAACCCATGAGGTCCTTGCGGAAGTCTACCTCTGGAAAGGTGAACACCAGGAAGCCATCAGCGAGTTCCAGAAGGCCGTATCCATCTCCCCGAATGATGCCAACTTCATAGCCGGCCTGGGGGCCGCACTGACCTGGTCTGGGGAGTATGAAGAGGGCCTTTCCCTGGTAAAGAAGGCGATTCGTCTCAATCCTCTTCATCCCGCCTACTACCCATGGTACCTGGGCCATGCATACTACCTGTTAGGCCGGCATGAAGAAGCCGTCGAGATGTTCGAGAGAGCGTTCGGTCTCAACCCGGACTGGTGGCCCTCCCACGTCTTTTCCGCCATCTGTTTTGTTGAAATGGGCCGTATAGGAGATGCCCGGGCGTCTGTGGAGAAGGTGTTTGAAGCGCAACCCACGTTTTCTGTGGAGCATTGGGAAGCGAACATGCCTTACAGGAAGCAGGGCGACCTGGACCGCTGGGCAAAGGGCTTGAGAAAGGCCGGGTTTACGTAGGGATTCCAGCGGCGCAAACTCGCATTTGCCGTATCCGAAACTTCCACCCTCGACTTAGTGGTCGGCGCCAGCAACCACTCCAAATCCATTTGAGTTTGGTTCCCAGGACTTCGGAGCCTCTCCCGGCCCGGGGGGAAGTGGCCACCAGCTCTGAGAGGATCCCCAAGACGGCTCCCGGTAACAACTCCCGGTAACAACTAAAGGGGATAGGTAGGTTCACAGAGGGCGCCCGAGGGCGATGGGCCTGATTCCCGGAGGCGCCGAAAAGCCAAGTATTGGGTGGGTTCCTGGATAGAAGTCACTGCTGGAGTCATGCACCAGAGAAAGAAAACGCGGGGAGAGGGGACCGGGGATTTCAGCATTTCCCCGGCGGGAGACCACCGTCCTGTCCTTCAGGAGTCTCTGGTGGAACGGACAGGGGATCTGGCAGACGAAGCTCAGTGACGGAGTCTGTTACCGGAAGTCCAGGGTTTATCATCCCGTATGGCTGTACTTCCGAAAATTCACACCGAACAACGCAGAATACATTACGGGCACCACCCCCAGGGTGAGCATGGTGGCGAAGAGCAGCCCGAACATGATGGCTATGGCCATGGGTTCCCACATGGGACCGCCACCCAGGTAAAGGGGGATCAACCCTCCGATGGTCGTTGCGGTGGTCAAAAGGATGGGTCTCAGGCGGCGTTGGGCGGCCTCGACGATGGCTGCTTGGGGCCCACGGTTGTTCTCCTCCTGTTCGATCCGTATTCGATCCAGCAATACGATGGCGTTGTTGATGACAATTCCGGCTAACGACACCACTCCCAGAAGCGTCATGAAACCGAAGTAGGAACGGAGGAGAATGAGGCCGGCCACGACGCCGATGAGCCCTAGAGGAATGGTCATCAGGACGATGGCGGGCCGCCGGATAGAATTGAATTGACCCACCAGCAAGAGGATGATGATAAGGAAGGCCAGGGGGAGCTTCGCTGCAATGGATGCCTGAGACTCACCGGATGCCTCGACCTCGCCGCCCAACTCCCATTGGTATCCCAGCGGCCAATCCCGACTGAAATCCTCCAACCAAGGTTCGATCTGGCCAATCACGTCGAAGGCGGTCACGCCCGGGGCCACGTCGGATTCGACCGTGACGGTTCTGAGCCGGCCTCTCCGAAAGACCACGGCGGGCTGCCAAACCACCTCGAGATCCGCCACCTGTTTGAGGGGAACCGACTGTCCGGTCGCCTGTGCGTAGACGTTCAGACTCTCGATCTTCCCCAGGTCTTCCCGGTCTGCGGCCACAGAGCGGAGAACCACCGGAATGACCTCGTTCCCCTCTCGGTATTCGGTCGTCTCGAACCCGGACAACACGGTCTGGAGGGAAACGGCTATGTCGCGGCTCGAGACACCCGCGCGCCTGGCCCTGGGCTGGCTCACGTTTACCATGATCTTCTTGGATCGGCGCCCCCAGTTGTCGAGAATGTTCCTCGTTCCCTCGATGTCGGCGAGCTTGGCTTTCACCTCGTCGGCATAGGCGAAGAGGAGATCAACGTTCCGCCCCGACAACCTTATTTGTACCGGTGCCTCCACAGGCGGACCCAGGGGCGGTGGAGCGAAGGTCGCCGTCAGATCGGGGAAGTTCTCGAACGCAAACCTTTCGAGTCTCGGGATCAGCTGGTCCACGATTTCACGGGTCGTGGTATTCAACATCATGTAGGCCAACTCTGGAGACGGTGGTGGTGGGGCATAGGGCAAGACATACCGGGGAGCACCCTCGCCCACGAATGCCACACCGCTTACCACTCCCTCTCCCTCCTCTGGACCAGTACCCAACTCCCCGAATGCGAACTGCTGGATCCTCTCCACCACCTCTTGTGTCCGCTCGATCCTGGTGCCAGTGGGCAATCGCAAGTCGGCAGTAAGCAAAGGCCGATCGGAGGAGGGGAAGAAGATGTTCGGAACGAACCGGAACCCCGACAGGGCCAGGAAGAAGACCAGAAGGGTCGCCACCACCGTTGCGGCACGATTCCTGAGCATTGTGAGAATCAGCCCCCGATACGCCCGGTAGAATGGTGTCTCAAAGGGGTCCCTGCGCCTCTGCTTCTTCAACCGCAGGAATCGGACGCAGAACAGGGGAATCATGGTGAGGGAGAGAACCCATGAGCAGAGCAGCGTGATGGTGACGACGGTGAAGATGAGGCCTGTATACTCGCCGGCGTCCGACTCGGCCAGGAAGAAGGGTAAAAACGCGGCCGCCGTGGTCAGTGAGGCAATCAGAAGGGGAAAACGTAGCTCTCTCGCGGAATCGACCGCTGCCTCCATGCGAACCTTCCCCTCCCTCATCATGACCATGATGGACTCTGACATGACGATGGCGTTGTCCACCAACATTC
>JBDHGR010000463.1:0-4025 GCA_039589815.1 Gemmatimonadota bacterium
CGTGATTACTACTATCTGCCCGCCCTCCCCGATTGCCTCGAAGCTGTTCAGGAGGAGGTTGAGGAAGGCGGCCTCCAGGCGCCCCGCATCTCCGGAAAGTCTGTCCTCCCGGGCCTCCAGCTTACCATCCACCTGTACTCCCTTCTCCTTCGCTTGGGGCTGGAAGACCCGGAGAGTGGCTTCGAGGATCTCATGGACGGAGCATGCGGCATGCACCCCGGTCTGGGGACGACCCAGAGCGAGCACGCCCTTCACCACCCGGTCCAATCTCCGAATCTCCTGGAGGCAGGTCTCTACGGCAGGACCCTGATCCTCCGGGATCCGGCCGCTTTCCGCGGCCCGCTGGAGAGTCTGAAGGTTCAGCTGTAGGGCGGTGAGGGGATTCCGGATCTCGTGAGAAACCTGAGAGGCGAACTCACCGACCACAGCCATGTGACGACTCGTCTCAATCTGGCGCACCATCTCCGCCAGCTTCTCCGCCATGAGACCGAAGGCCGTGGTGAGTCGTCCCACTTCGTCCTTTCCGGACTCGGGAAGCTGAGGCGCGAAGTCTCCGGCTCCGACCCGGTCCGCCGCCGAAGTCAGGGCGATCAGGGACCGAGTTCCCCTTCGTACCACCAGGATGAACGCCGCCGATGCGACCCCGGCGACCAGGAGCACCAGGAAGAGATTCACCACGCGCAATCCCGCCACGGCGGGAGCGACCTCCTCGAGAGCCCCGGTTGCGATGATGGTCCAGGGAGGAGAAGTCAGACTGGTGAATGACGCCACCCACGTAGAATCAGACTCCCGAAAGGAGAAACTCCCCTGCTCCTGCTCAAGTTGGTCAGGGTCCACCTGCCATCCCGGAGGGCCAAGGAGGGCCGAGGCCAAGCCCCCTCGAACGCCCTGCCGGGGGTGATAGAGTACGCGGCCCGTGCCGCGATCGATGATGGTTGAGTAACCCGCCCGCCCGAAAGTCGTCTCCACGGATTCCCGAGGAATGATGCGGTCGAGTGAGACCTGCGCCACTACCCGTCCGGATTCCTGCTCCCCTCCCGCCCCCACGACCGGCTGGACCAAAAAGGTGGTGGGGCTCAGGCCCGCGAGGCCAGCCCGAGCTTCCTCACCCCGATACTCTGCACCTCCGCCGAGTCGGAGGAGAGGCGCATCCGCCGAGTCCCGTAGCTCGATCCAGTGGTATGAGTGGCCGAACAGTTCCCATCCTTGATTGAGATAGGTTTCGGCTGCAGCTCGGGCTTCATCAAGGCCTTCCTCGTCACCTGCGGCGTAAGCCTCGTAGAGCCGTTGCGTCTCGGCATTCTCCGCAACCAGCAGGAGGTCCGAGATGCGCCGGGCATAGCCGTCCGCCAGATCCAGGGCGGCCCGGTCGCTGATCGTTTGTACCTGGGACGCGATGAGAGTGCGAACCGTTCGCACGGAATGGAAGTATTCGAAGACGCCGATGGCCAGGAGGGGGGCCACCGCCAACCCCCCCCAGAGGAACAGGAGCTTGGCCCGCAAGGACATTTCGAGTGTTCCTTAATAAAGAGGAAGCGCCCGGGTCCACGTTATACCGAGCCCATAGTCTCCGCCACCACCTATCTATCCGTGAGATCTTCTCACCCTGACGACGCGGGGAGAGAGGGAATGCAGCATTTGCGTGGGGGTTGGTTGAGGGATTAGGGTGCCGGAAAGGAGTGATCTGACCCCCTGAAAAGAGACAGGGTCCGGCGTCGGACATTGGGCCGGACCATCTCGACTGAAAAGGCAACTATGGGACGCAAGGGCATTCACTTCCTGAAGACGGTAAGCAAGGCGGAGGCGGAGCGGACCTGGCACGAAGCATTACGCCTCGGCCCACTGGGCGGCGAGGAGGTGTCCCTGGCTGAAGGGCAGGGTCGCGTATTGGACCTCGACATCCTCGTGCCCATCGACGTGCCGCCTTTCGACCGGGCCCTGGTGGACGGGTACGCCGTAAGGGCGGCCGACACCTTCGATGCCATCGAGGACGCACCGGTCAGCCTCGAGCTCGCTCCCGAGACCGCACCGGCCGGCGCGGTACCCGAGACGGAGGTGAGCGACGGCACAGCACTGGAGGTAGCCACTGGAGGCGTGGTTCCCCGAGGAGCCGATGCGGTGCAGATGGTCGAGTACAGTGAGGTGGAAGGGGAGCGGCTGTTCCTTTACAGGCCGGTGGTACCGGGAGCCAACATCCAGGTCACCGGTGCCGATATGCGAATGGGTGAGACGGTGCTGCGCGCCGGTCAGAGACTCACCACCCGTGAGCTGGGTGTTCTCGCTGCCCTCGGGATCGACAGGGTCCAGGTTTCGAAGCGGCCCCGTGTCGCCATCATTTCCACGGGTGACGAGCTCGTCCCGCCTGGACGGCCCCTCGAACCGGGGAAGATCTACGACTCCAATGCCACCACGGTGGAAGCAGCGGTGCGGGACAACGGCGGGGAGGCGGAGCTCATCGGCGTGATTCCCGACGATGAAGAGGCTCTGCGTGGCGCCTGCGAGAGAGCCCGGGACGAATTCGACGCCGTCATCCTCTCGGGGGGAACCTCGAAGGGGGCGGGCGACCTGACCTTCGGCATCATCGACAGCATCGCTCGGCCGGGCATCCTGGTCCACGGTGTCGGCATCAAGCCGGGCAAGCCCATCGTGTTGGCAGCATGGGACGGGCGGCCGGTGGTGGTGCTCCCGGGATTTCCGACTTCGGCCATCATCACGTTCAATCTATTCGTGGCTCCTGTCATAAGACGTCTCGCCAACCTGCCGGCGGAGACGGAGGCCGAGTCGGTCCAGGCTCGTCTCGCGGTGAGGTACCACTCTGCAGAGGGCAGGCACGAACACGTCCTCGTGAACCTCGTGCCGCGCGGTGAGGGAGCGCCGGCAGCCTATCCCATCGCTGGTGCCTCCGGCTCGATCCACGCCTTTTCACAAGCGGATGGCACGATGGAGGTGGCGGCCGATTGTGGCGTGGTGCGGGAGGGGGAGGAAGTGCGGGTGGCACCCCTGGCGCAGAAGCTGAAGGTGGCCGACTTGACGCTCATTGGTAGCCACTGCCGGGGGGTCGACCTGGCGCTGGGAGTTCTGCGTCAGAAACGCCGTTTCTTCGCCAAGGTCATCCACGTCGGCTCGTCGGCGGGGGTAGAGGCCTGCGCCAGGGGTGAGACCGACCTGGCCGGAGTCCACCTGCTGGATCCGGCCTCCGGTTTATACAACCGCGCCGCGCTGGCGCGTCTGGGGGCGGACGGGGTTTTGATCAGGGGATATGTCAGACGTCAGGGCATCTACTTCCGAAAGGAGGATTTCCAGGGAGAGCCCCCTACTCTGAGTCTACTGGCAGGTAAGCCGGAGCTGCGGATGCTGAACCGCACCCGTGGAGCCGGCACCCGCGTTCTTTTGGATCTCCTTCTCGATGAGATCGCCCACGAAAACGGCACCCCCCCGGCGGAACTACGTGCAGGCATTGCCGGCTACGAAGCGGAGACCCGCTCCCACAATGCCGTAGCCGCCGCCGTGGCGTCAGGTCGTGCCGATTGGGGGCTGGGCATCGAGGCGGTTGCGGTGGGCTACGACCTGGGGTTTGCCCCCTTGAGGGATGAGGAGTACGACTTCCTGACCCTCCGGGATCGGCTGGAGCGCGGGCCGGTGCAGGCCTTCCTGGAGGTGTTGCGGTCGTCCGAGTTCCGAGATGCGCTGGGCGAACTACCGGGATTTGTACCCGAGGCCCACACCGGAGAATGGACAGCACCCGAGGCTCCCTCCGGGGCAATGGAGGCTTGAACCGATGCGAGCATTGAACATCGCATTGCGGACGGTCCACATCGGCGCCATGGGGATCCTGGTGGGAGGTCACGCCTTCGATGTAGCGCCGGAAAGACTGAAGGCGATTCTATGGCTGACCATCGGGTCCGGCGTCGCCTTGGCCGCAATCGAGTCCGGAGTCCGCCCTCTATGGTTTCACCAGGCCCGGGGATTCATGACGATGGTGAAGCTGGCCTTGATCTGCTCCGTGCTCCTGGCCTGGGACTATC
>JBDHGR010000464.1:0-4022 GCA_039589815.1 Gemmatimonadota bacterium
ACTGAAAGTAGCCCACATACTTCAAGGTTCGGTGCGGAAGTCCGGCAACCAGATGCGCATTACAGCGCAGTTGATCCGGGCTGAAGACGGCTACCAAATCTGGTCGGCGAGGTGGGACCGGACGCTCGACGATATCTTCGTCGTCCAGGACGAGATCGCCGCTGATGTTGCGGAGTACTTAGCGGTGACACTGCTCCCGGGTGGGCCGAGGGTCCGAGAGACCGATCCGGAGGCCTATGCCCTCTACCTGCGGGCCCGCCATCTCGGCCTCCAGCGCACCGCCGAAAGTCTTGAACAATCCAACGCCTTGTTCGAGCAGGTGCTTGCGGACGAACCCGACTACGCAGCGGCTTGGGCTGGCCTCGCCGCCAACTACTCCGCCCAGGCGAACAACGGCCTGGGGCCTATTGAAGAGGGCTTCGAGTTGGCGCTCGGAGCCGCCAACCGGGCGTTGGAGGTGGACCCCGAGAATGGGTTTGCCCACGCCGTGCTCGGCGGGATCGCTCAGAGTTACGAAAACGACCTGGCTTCTGCGGCCCGGCATTTTCAGCGCGCACTGGAACTGGAGCCAAGCAACCCCGACATCATCAATGATGCGGCCGTTCTCGCCCGGTTCCTCGATCGTCTTGACGAGGCCGTGGCACTCCAGGAATTCGCCATCGACCGGGATCCTTTGACCCCCACCGGGCATGCCCGCCTGGGAATCAACTACCTCTGGGCGGGGCGGCTGGACGACGCCATCGCGTCTTTGCGCACCGCGCTGAGTCTCAGTCCAGCGTTTATCGGAGCACATTACAACATTGGCACGGCGCTCCTCCTGAAAGGCGATCCGGAGGCCGCTCTCCTCGCCTTCCAAAAGGAGGAAGGGGACGAAGAGTATTTGATCAAGGGCACTGCGTTGGCCTTTCACGCCCTGGGCAGACAGGCCGAATACGAGGGAGCCCTCGAAGTGTTGAAGACAAACTGGGGCGAGCAGTGGCCCTCGGAGGTGGCCCACGTCTACGCCTGGGTCGGTGACGCCGACGCGGCCTTCGAATGGTTGGATCGGGCGGTGGCTCAGAACGAGGACGGTCTGACGCAGCAGTTTCCCCAGCCGTTCTTTATCCCGATCCATGACGATCCACGCTGGCAGACCTTCCGCGAACAGACCGGCACATCGGCGGCTCAGCTGTCCGCCATCGAGTTCAAGGTACCGGCGCTGAGATAGGTGATCTAAGACCCGGTGAGGGTAGGAAAAGCCCTCACCCGTGGAGCCGCCACCCCTGACCCATCCCGCCTGACATATTCATCCCTCTAGAGCCTTCGTCATTGCTCAACCAGCCTTTGAGGTCAACAAAACCAGACGGGCCAAGGCTTTTCGGGCCAAGACAAGTGCTCTCCCGGTTCAGTTTTCTCGTTAGAAATACGTCTTCAAAACACAACCGATACGTTGTTTTGCGTATAGGATCACCAGGGTGAAGGAGGCATATTCCCATAACTCCAGGCGTGGATCTGGATGGGTACGGGACCGGCGTTTGCCTCAGGAACGCCCGGCATACCCAACCGAAAGGCGGCATCATGGCGGATTCGGGACGCAGCACCGGATTGCGAACGATCTTCTCATTCTTCCTCGGCCTCATGTTTACCGCATTTGCCGGCGTGGGCGTGTACACCTTTTATCCTCCCTCGGAAGAGTTCAATACGCAGATTCGGGATCTTGATCGCCGTGAGGAGATTGTCAGGGATTCCCGGCCTGCGGATCGGTTGACGGAGGAGGACCGTGCGCAGATTCAAGAGCTGAACCTTCAGCGATACGCTCTTGAGGATGCGTACGAAGAAGCGCAAAGGCCTTGGGGTCGAACCACGAGCATCATACTTATGGTCACTGCTACGCTCGCCATGGTGGTTTCGCTGGTACGAGCGAGCCAGCTACCGGTGATCAGTAATGGGCTGTTGCTTGGGGGCGTGTTTACGATGCTGTACGCGGTGGGTTGGATCATTGCCACAGATTCGTCGATTGCGAGGTTCGTGGTGATGGCAATAGCCCTGCTGATCACCCTGGCGCTCGGCTACCTACGCTTTGTGCACCGAGGAAAAACGGCGGCAAGTGGGGCGGATGCAGTGATGCCGGACGCCGACGGACTGGCCAATATCGAACTCCGTCTTCGCGAGCTGGAAGCGCGTATGTCAGAGGCCGCACGCGCCCTCTCACAGAATTCTTGACCGAATCCGGGTCAGCTGTGGCTGGAAAAGCCAAACGGGGTTTGGGCTTAGAAGAAATGGGCCTGGGTAGACTCAAGCCGGAGGCCGCAGTAGCGGCCGGAGACGAGTTAGGATGGCCCGCGGGCCACCGCCCCAGGGCGCGGTGCCCAGGCTTATCAGGCGGTCACAAAACAGGCCAAATCACGGCAAGATGCCGTACCTTCACTGGTAGGACGAACGATCTGCCGCTTTTCAACCCAAATCGTGCCGGAATATGCCGGGATTTATCGACACAATAACCGGCCCAGTCGACACACGAATCGGCCCATAAACGAGGAAGAGAGAGGACAAGGCTCCGCACCTCCTCATCACCAGTTGAATTGGAGGGGGGGCTGCCCATGACTCGGACCAGGGTACCAGTGCCCTCTTTCAACCTTCACGGGCAGATGACATCCTTCCTTGGACCTTAATCGCCTCGGAGCCGAACACATGGATTCCCTTTTCGCACTTTTAGGTCTGAATCTGGTCCTGGCCGTCGCCGTCATGGCCATCGTTTGGCTGGTCAGCCTCCGGCTTCGAGACGTCAGCATCGTCGACATCGTGTGGGGAGCAGCCGGAGCCCTGATGGCCGTCAGCGCCTTTGTCATGGCAAACGGGGCCTTTTCTCGGCGCCTCCTGATCACCGGTATGACCGTGATCTGGGGTTGTCGGCTGGCCTTCCATATTGGAGTGCGGAAGAGGGGAAAGGGCGAGGATTTCCGATACGCCGCCATGAGGGCGAAGCGGCCTGACTCCTTCTCCCGCAGGAGCCTGGTCACCGTATTCCTCTTTCAAGCGTGTCTGATCTGGGCCATCAGCATCCCGGCCCAGGTGGCCCAGGTTCATGATACACCCGTCAACCTCACCGCCCTGGACTTTCTGGGGTTAGGCCTCTGGCTCGTAGGGTTTGGTTTTGAGGCCGTGTCCGACCTCCAGCTCCGAGGGTTTCTCTCAGATCCTGGAAACAGCGGTCGAGTGATGGACCGGGGGCTGTGGCGGTTCTCCCGGCACCCCAACTACTTTGGGGATTCCCTCGTCTGGTGGGGGATTTTCCTCGTCGCAGCTGCCACCCCCATGGGGTGGGTGACCGTTTTCAGTCCTCTCCTAATGACCTTCTTCCTCATGAAGGTCTCGGGTGTCCCTATGCTGGAGGAGGCTCTGGCAAAACGCCGGAAAGGGTACCGAGAATACATGCGGCGGACGAGCCCGTTCTTCCCCTGGCCACCAAGAAAGAAGGAAGAAGAAGCATCCCTTATTTCATGAACACCCAACCCCAAACGCCGTAGGTGATGGCGCTGACGCTCGCGCATAGCACCGAGCCCCACAGCAGATCAACCAGAGCAATCTTGACGGAAAACCCCTCCATTACTGCGAGGCTGGTGAGGTCGTAGGCGGCGTAGGTGACCAATCCAAAAAACGCACCAAATAACAGAGCGTGCCCCAGGCTCTCCCTCTCGATGGCCGGCCACACCACGCACACCACGATACCTGCCACGAACACCAGATAGAACACGGCGGCTGCCACCCAGTCGACATCGGACCGCATCAGGTGTCCGAGGTGGGTCTGATAGAACGAACGAGCAATGAAACCCAACCAGACCAGGTCGATCACCAGAAAAGTGGGTAGGGCAATGGCGTAAAGCTTGAAAAGAGCCGAGATCGTCATTTCGTTCTCATCGGTTCAAGATCCAGATTGCACCGTTCAACACCGCAGCGAAGGTGACCCAAGCCTCATAGGGCAAGAGAAGCATGCCGGCAATGGGAGTCACACGCCAGAAGAGAACTATGGTGCCGCCGATGGA
>JBDHGR010000465.1:0-4018 GCA_039589815.1 Gemmatimonadota bacterium
GGGGGCTCGGGCGGGCAACCGCCCGGGCTACCCGACCGTCCTACCCGTGAAAGTACGGCAGTTTGCCGGGATTTGGCCTGTTTCGTGACCGCCTGATAAGCGTGAGGTCGGTAGTGGATCTGCGGTGGCCCTGCGGGCCATCCTCACTCGTCTCCGGCCACACTAGCGGCCTCCGGCTCGAGTCTACCCAGGACCATTCCTCAAAGTGCTTGTCCCGCTTGGACTTACTGGTCCGGGCGGGATATTTCGTGGGCCGTACCCAGAGTGGTGCTGTCGGCTCGTGTTGTCGGTTTCAGAGCCCCTCTGAGCCGTGCTTCCGACCGAATTCCGGCGCTTCAGATCCCTCACGCATGGTGGCCTCATCAGGTTGTTGATAACAGGTGAGGATGGTCTGAATCGACTTCCGGCCCCCCTGGTTGGGCTAGGTCGGTGAGGGGCGTGTCCTTGAGTTCGGTAGCGAACTTCCGCCGGAGCCATGCACCAACGCCCATCGAAGCAGCTCGGCAGGTGGAGGCGGACCTTCGGGTTTGAGCGATAGCGGCGTGCTTTCGTCAAGCACTGGCGTCTCACCACAGACGGCGATTGGCCCAACTCCCTTCGCGAGGCATTAAGTTGACATTGCCCAATCAACCATTGCCGGAAACGATCTGATCCAACTTCACGGAGTACGGATACGATGAAGGGGAATACGATGAGCCGGATTTTCGAGAGAAGCCTCTCACTTCTGGTTGTGCTTTTGGTAGTCGGTTGTTCGCGGCCTGCGGGAAAGATGGAGCCGAACGAGGCGCCCGAGTTACTCAGCTGGTCCGAACAAATCGAGGTTCGCGAGCAGTGGCTGTTGAAGCGCTATGAGATGCTCTTGCCCATGATGCGGGAACGAGGCATCGGCATGTGGATAGTCGTCAACGAGGAGTTTCATGACGATCCGCTGACGGAGTACATAGCGCCGCCGAGGCCTCATGTGGGAGGGAGAGACATCTTCGTCTTTGTCGATGCCGGCGACGAAGGTCTGCGGAGGATGGCCTTGACCGCGTATCAGGAGGAGAACGTGGCGCGTTTCTTCGAGCTTCCCCGCCTGTCCCCGGACCCTGCACAGCGACGGTCCACAGTGGAGGTATTGAGAGACCTATACGAGGAGTATCGCCCGGAGAAGATCGCTCTCGGGATTGGCGGTAGACGGGGAATGACCCGCAGCCTGACCCATGAAAGCTACATCTACCTCAGCGAAGCGATGGGTCCAGAGGCGACGGGGCGGTTCATCAGTGCAGCCGATCTAATCGACGAGTACCTGAACACCCGGATCCCGGAAGAGCTTCCGCACTACGAAACTCTGGTGCACCTGACCGAGGTGCTGGCCCGACGCGCACTCTCAAACGAGGTCATCACCCCGGGAGTGACCACGGTCGGGGATATCCGTCGCTGGCTCTATGACGCACTCTGGGACAACGGCGTCACGACCTGGTTCCAGCCCGATCTGCGCGTGCAGCGGCGAGACATGGAAGAGGAGTCGTCGGGGAGTTTCCTGGCGGTTTCGCGAGAGGAGATGGTAATCGAGCGGGGGGATCTCGTCCATTTGGATTTCGGGATTAGCTATATGGGCCTCGACAGCGATTGGCAGAAAATGGCCTATGTGCAGCGCGATGGCGAAAGCGACGTCCCCGACGGCCTCAAAAGGGCCATGGCCAACACCAACGCATTACAGGATGCCCTCATTAGAGCGTCCAGGCCGGGCCTTACCGGCGGGGAGGTCTACGAGGCAACAATGGCTGAAATGGAAAGACAGGGCATCGAAGCGATGATCTACTCCCACCCTCTCGGCAACCACGGGCATGGAATGGGCGCGTCGATCGACTTCCGGAGCGCCCAACGCGGCAGTCAGGATCGTCCGGCCAGGCGACTTCGCAGAGGCTCCTACCTCGCGATTGAACTCAACTCACGCACTCCCCTCCCGGAGTGGGACAATGAAGAGGTAACCATCATGGGAGAGGATCCGGCACACCTCACCGACGAGGGGTGGGTGTTCTTTCGACCCCGCCAGGAGGAGTTCTACGTAATTAGATAGGGGCAGAGCCCGCGTGCTCCGCGAAAACCTCATCCGCCTTGCCGACGTTGACGTTTCGTCCTCGTGCACTGGACCGTGAGATTATGATCTCATGGCTCCTTCCGGTCTCCTGGGCCCTCACTGGAATGCCTCCCATCCACCGCGGAAAACGCAAGCCTCGGATATCGAGTTTCGACGCAACTCTTCGACTGCCCGTTGTGCCAGAGATTGTGCCAAACCCCACGGTTGGTGCTGGTCGCTGACGGTTGATGGAAACCCGAATACCTAGGAAATAGAGGGGTTTCGAGCGCCCATGATTGGGCGTCGGTGGCCTGAAGCGTGAGGTCGATAGTGGATCTGCGGTGGCCCGTTGGGCCATCCTCACTCGCCTCCGGCCACCGAAGCGGCCTCCGGCTCGAGTCTACCCAGGCCCATTTTGGTAAGTGCTTTCCCCGTTTGATCTTCCAAGGTCGGACGGGGTTTCTCATTCCTGCAAACCTTGGAGGTGTGTCGATTCAGTCCTGGTTCAACGTCCCACGGCGGTCCATTGCGGATGACTTGAGAGGCTTCCACTGCTCTTCCAGCCCGAGCTCTGAAACCCACCGGCCGACGTAGTCCCAGTCGAACTCCGGCCCAGCACTGCCGATGATGGCACGGACGTCTCGGATCTGCAGCTCCGACTCTCCCTTTTTCGCCCACTCAAGCTTGGCCACCACGAGGTCTTCTTTGGTCACCATGGTCAGGTCGAGCCCGAGGGCAGTTGTGTTGACACGACGCTCGAATTCCGATCGACTGAACGCGCGACTCTTCCGGATAATGAAATCGACCTTCCACCCGGACTGCGGGTCGATGGCATTGAACTGCCCCTCTTGGGCGGACGCCTCCTTGGCGGCAGCCAGCGAAACATAAAAACCAGCGGACGAGATTAGATCGGTGAGGTGGGCCAGTTTTTCGGGAGAAACCTCCACAACTAGATCGATGTCTTGAGTTGCGCGGGGTACGGCGTAGTAGGCGGCGGCCAATGAGCCGGTCAGCATATAGGGAACCTCGGCCTCTTCGAGGACCAAGATGACACGCTGGAGGAAAGCCGCCAGCGTCAAGGGACAGCCTCGGGCTGAAGGCCGTGAGCCTCGAGGATGAACCGACGAACCAACTCCCCCTCCGAAACATCAGGCTGACTGGACCTGAGTCCAGCTAACCGGAGGTCCCGGACAGCCTCGCTGAGATCAAGCGCTATGCGCAGTCGACCTTCCGGGCCAAGGCGAAGGTGCGCTTGCTCTTGGAGATTTCGGGCCGTGACGGATGTGTCCAAGGGTTCGAAAGACATAACAGAATTTAGGGGAAAGAAACCTCCCAGCATAACTCTCTATCATTTTAGCTCTCCGTCGGCCTGATCAACACGGAATCCTTCGAGAAGGCTCAAAGGCTCTGGCTTTGGAATCGAAGGGAAACGGCACCGTAGGCGCCCACTTGGTCAGATGGCCGAATAGCTGGCTGGGCGCACGCCGGATAGGCGTGAGGTCGGGTCTCCAGGCTGACCGCGGCCCCTCGGATCCAGGGATCTGACCTTCTGTGCTCCCTGGGTCGTCTTTCACGGCTACCTCTTTTCCAGCTTGCCCTTTCCTTAACCGCATCAGCATTTTGCCTTTGCGATGCTGACCGGGCTGGGATGGGCCGTCGACTCTCTCCGGAAGATCCGACATGGAGCACGGGGAACGCCTGAAGGCTGCGCTGGCTGACCGCTATACTATCGAGCGTGAAATCGGTAGTGGCGGGATGGCCACGGTTTATTTGGCCACGGACATCCGCCACGAACGGAAAGTCGCGCTGAAAGTCCTCCGACCAGACTTGGCCGCCTCCCTCGGTGCGGAACGTTTCCTCCAGGAGGTGCGGGTCACGGCGAACCTTACCCATCCGCACATCCTTCCGCTCCACGACTCAGGGGAGGCTAACGGGTTCCTCTTCTACGTCATGCCT
>JBDHGR010000466.1:0-4007 GCA_039589815.1 Gemmatimonadota bacterium
CCAGAGTGTCCTTGACCATAGCGACGATGAGATCATCAGGCACCAACTCTCCGGCATCCATGTAGTTCTGGGCTTCCTTGCCCAGAACCGTTTCCTCTCGCCGGTGGGCGCGAAGGATGTCACCCGTGGCCATATGCTTCCAGTTTTTGCCTTCAGCTAAAAGGACCCCCTGGGTGCCTTTACCAACCCCAGGAGGGCCTAACAGAATCACGTTCATGCCGCTCTCCGTTGTTCTTCTCTAAACCGCCTGTCCGACTCTGGGAGGGCTGGCCCGACCGGGTCGGGGCAAAACCCCGTTCAAGGACAGCCAGCCGGCGGGACTACATATACCGCCCTCTTCCCCTCATCTTCACTCGGCCCTTCTTCATGAATCCGTCGTAGTGACGGAGCATCAGGTGCTGCTGCGCCTGTTGGACCGTATCCAGAGCCACACCGACTACGATGAGGAGCCCGGTGCCGCCAAAGAAGAATGTCTGGATATTGAAGATCCGGAAGATCCAGAACGGGACCAGGGCGATGAGGGCCAAATAGATGGACCCCGGGAGGGTGACCCGGGTCAGAACCCTGTCGATATACTCCGCCGTTCGGGCTCCTGGTTTCACGCCCGGAATGAACCCGCCCTGCTTCTTCAAGTTCTCGGCCAGATCAACCGGATTAAAGATGATGGCCGTATAGAAATAGGTGAAAAAGACGATAAGCAGGCCGTAGGTGATGTAGTAAACTATCGGATTGGCGGAGTTGGGCTGGAAGAGGTCCGCCAGCGTCTGAAAAAATGGGAGGCTGGAGAAAGCAGCCATTGTTCCCGGCACCACCACGAACGCCTGTGCGAAAATGATGGGCATCACCCCGGCCGAGTTCACCCGGAGTGGGATGAAGCTCTTCTGTCCCTCCTGGATCCGCCCCCTGCCTACGACTTTTCTCGGGATCTGGACCGGGATCTTCCGGGCGCCCATGGTCATGGCAACCACTCCAGCGGTGATCCCCACCAGAACCAGCAAGAGAGCTGCAAGAGCCACCGGGCCAATCTCCCCCAACCTCATGGCTTCCAGGGTCCTCATGGTGGCGGCCGGGAACCCTTCGATGATGCCGAAGAAGATCAGGAGGCTCATGCCGTTCCCGATTCCCCTCTCGGTGATCTGCTCCCCCAACCACATGATGAACAGAGCGCCGACAGTCAGCGCCGTGACTGTGGTGAAGACGAATCCGAAACCGGGAGTCCTTACGGCCCCGGGAAGGCTTCCCAGGAATACGGAATAACCATAGGCCTGCACAGCGCTGAGGCCCACCGTGGTATACCTGGTCCACTGGGTGATTTTCTTCCGCCCTTCTTCCCCCTCCTTCTGGAGCTTCTCGATCGTGGGGAAGACCGCCGCCAGAAGCTGGAACATGATGGAGGCGGAGATGTAGGGCATGATCCCCAGGGCGAAGATGGTGGCTCTGGAGAGCCCCCCTCCCACGAACATGTCGTAGATCCCCAGGAACGTATCCTGGAGCTGCCCGAACTGCTCCCGAAGGGCCCCAACGTCCAGACCGGGCACCGTGATGTGGGCACCGAACCTGTAGATCAGGAGCATCAGGAGGGTGAAGAGGATCTTGTCTTTGAGCTCCGGCACCCGCCAGAGATTGGGAATGGGATTGGCCATGGTTGCCCCGGTCAGGCCTTCTCGTCCTCAGCCTCTGACGCCTCGTCCCCTTCGGGGGCCGGCGTCTCTTCGTTTTCGGTTACCTCCTCGGCTACTGCCGCCACCGCACCTGCCTCAGCCGCTACTTCTTCTGCGTTTGCCGTCACCTCTTCCGATTCGAGCGTCGCTTCCTCATCTGCGTTCTCGGCGGAGGCTCCTTGAGCAGCGGACGCATTCAGAATGGTCACCGTGCCCCCGGCCCCCTCGATCTTCGATCGAGCAGTGGCGCTGAAAGCATGGGCCGAAATCTCGAAGGCGCTCTCCACCTCTCCGGAACCCAGAACCTTCACCGGTTTCTTCAAGCTCCGGATCAGGCCGTGATCCTTGAGAATCTCCGGCGTCACAGGCCCGGGTTCGACGCGGCTCAGATCCCGGACGTTTACGGCCTGGTACTCCACCCGGCCGAAGTTCTTGAAACCCCGTTTGGGAATCCGGCGCTGGAGAGGCATCTGGCCACCCTCGAACCAAGAGGGCACCCCACCACCGGAGCGAGACCCCTGCCCATCCTGACCGCGACCGGCTCTTTTTCCTTTTCCGGAACCCCGACCGCGACCCACACGCTTCTTCTTGCGGTTGGATCCCGGAGCGGGGCTTAAATCATGCAACTCGGGCATGCGACCTCATCCTTACTCTTCGACCTCTGAGACCTCGACCATGTGAGAGATCTGATTGATCATCCCCCTTATGGCAGGCGTGTCGTTGTGAACCACCGTCTGCTGATGCCGTTTGATCCCCAGAGCTTCCAGGGTCCTCCGATGTTTGGTCGGACGACCGATCCCGCTCCGGACCTGTTTGATGGCGATCTGTTTGACCTCAGCCTTCTTCTTCCTAGCCACGGTACACCCCCCCTAAGGATTCCACTGGGATGCCCCGCTCGCGAGCCACCTGTTCGGCCGTGACCAGGCGTTCCAGCCCGTCCACTGTAGCCCGAACCACATTGATTGGGTTGTTTGTCCCCAGACTCTTGGTCAAAACATCCCGTACACCTGCCGCCTCCAGAACCGCACGAACCGGCCCACCGGCAATAACGCCGGTCCCGGGAGATGCCGGTCTGAGCACGACCCGGCCCGCCCCCCATCGGCCCATGATGTCGTGGGGGAGAGTACCATTCTCGATCGGCACCTTGAACGTTTCCTTCTTGGCCCGTTCGAAGGCTTTTCGGATGGCTTCGGCGACTTCGTTGGCCTTTGCCAGCCCGATGCCGACGGTGCCGGCCTGATCGCCCACGGCCACCAGTGCCGTGAAGGAGAACCTCCGACCGCCCTTGACCACTTTCGCGACTCGGTTGATATGGATGACGTTCTCCACCATATCGGTTTCCCGAGAGCGGGACTGCTTCTTGTCTCGATCCCTGGCCATCAAAACTCCAATCCGCCCTTCCGGGCGCCCTCAGCAAAAGCCTTCACTCGACCATGGTACTTGTAGCCGGCACGGTCGAATACGACGGTTTCAACGCCGGCTGCTTTGGCTTTGTCCGCAAGAAGCTTTCCAGCCTCGAAAGCGATCTCGACTCTCGGCATCTTCGACTTGCTCTCGAACCCCCGCAGCTCCTCGGTCAGAGTGCTTACACCCACCAAAGTCATGGCCGTGTCATCGTCGATCACCTGTCCCTCGATGTTTTTGAGGGACCGGAAAACGACCAGGCGCGGGCGCCCTGCCGTACCCTGGATCTTCTTCCGAATACGGCGGTGGCGTCTGGCCCGCTGGACCCGCCGACTTTTTTTGGAATTGCCCATCTTTGCCATGTTTTATACCCCTGCAGCGGCCGTCTTGCCGGCCTTCCGTCGGACGTGCTCACCCTGGTAACGGATCCCCTTCCCCTTATAGGGCTCGGGGGGTCGGAAGGCCCGGATCTCCGCCGCCGCCTGCCCCACCTTCTGTTTGTCAGCGCCCGAAACCACGATGGTGGTTTGGTTCGGGCACTCGAGCGTGACTCCATCGGGAGCAGGATAATTGATGGGATGAGAGTGACCGACCTGTAACTTGATTCCCTTCCCTTGAGGATCCGCTCGATAGCCCACCCCATGGATCTCCAAGGTCTTGGAGAACCCTTCGCTGACCCCGAAGACAATGTTGGCCACCAGGGCCCGAACGAGTCCATGGAGAGCCCTATGGCGAGGTTGGTCGGTGGGCCGGGTGACATTCACAGTGGCCCCATCGACCTTGGCTTCGATCTCGGGGTGTATCTCCAGAGATAGCGTTCCTTTAGGTCCTTTTGCAGAGAAGGGTCGACCCTTCAGGGTTACTTCAACCCCTATGGGGACCTCCACCGGCATCTTTCCAATCCGCGACATGGCCTTACTTGCTTTTGGGGTTACCAGACCA
>JBDHGR010000467.1:0-4007 GCA_039589815.1 Gemmatimonadota bacterium
GACCGCCATCGCCATCGCGAAGAGCAGCCCGAATGTGGTCTACGCCTCCATCGGTGATCGGGATGGCGGCCTCTTTCGGTCGGAAGACCGGGGCGAAACATGGACCCGAGTCAACGATCTCCGGACCTCATACTGGTATGGAAACATCTACGTCGATCCCGTGAACGAAAACAAGGTCTGGGTCATGGGGACCCAGCTGGACGTGTCAATCGACGGGGGAAAGACCTTCGAGAACGACTGGACGGCCCAGGGAATTCACGTCGACCATCATGCCCTATGGATTGATCCGAACAACACCGATCACATGCTGATGGGCAACGACGGCGGATTCCATATCACCTATGACGGTGCACGCACCTGGAGTTTCCTCAACAATATCCCCATCGCCCAATACTACGTGATGGGCGTCGACAACCGGAATCCATACCACATTTACGGCGGGCTTCAGGACAACGGGACCTGGGGGCTGCCATCTAGGACCTACTCGAGGTCGGGGATTCTCAATGAGGACGTTGTCAATGTTGGCGGCGGCGACGGCTTCGCACCCGCGATCGATCCGCGGGACTTCACCACAGTGTATTCCGAATCGCAGTATGGCGGGCTCAGAAGGGTCGATCTGGTGACGGGCCGCTCCGAAGGTATCAAACCGACTCCGCAGGATACCACGGAAGTCTACAGGTTCAACTGGAACAGCCCGATCCTGATATCACCTCATGATCCGGATGTCCTGTATTTCGGCGGCAACAAGCTGTTCAGGTCCACGGACAGAGGGGAAAACTGGGAGGCGGTCAGCCAGGACCTGACAAAAAACGAGGAGCCTTCCGAATGGGAGATCTTGGGCCTAAAGCCGTCCCTTCGGGAATACAACTCCCTGACCGGTTTAGCCGAATCCCCTCTTCAACAGGGATTGATCTATACCGGGGCAGACGATGGTAGTGTCTTCAGGACCCTGGATGGTGGCGGCACATGGGAGCCTGTCTCGGACAGATTTGAGTTCGATAACAGCACTAGGGGCGGGGCAAGATTCGTCACGAAGATCCACGCGTCACCCAGCGACACAGGAACCGCTTACATCTCCTTCACCGGGCATTATTACGACGATCTCCGCCCGCATCTCTTCAAAACCACCGACTCCGGCAACTCTTGGACCCGCATCACGGGGGACCTACCTGCCGAAGCAGTGGTCATGGCCATTGTGGAACATCCGAACAATCCGGATCTGCTTTTCGCCGGGGTGCATAACGGATTGATGGTATCGATGAACGGCGGGGAGAACTGGACGAGGGCCGGGGGCAACCTTCCTCCCGTTTCCGTGAACGACATCCAGATCAAAAACGGCGACCTTGTCCTCGCTACCTACGGTCGGGGCATCATGATCCTCGACGATATCGTCTTCCTGGAACAGGTGACCGAGGACGTCCTGGCCCAAGACGGTCATCTGTTCCCGATACGGGAGGCGGAGCAGTACTACCGGAACAATCGGGACCTGTCCAACAAGGCGGCCCGGTTCGCAGGGCCGAACCCCGAATACAGTGCCCTGATCACATACTACCTGAGGGAGGAGCCCCATCAGAGCGACCCTTCCGGGGAGGACGCCCCTCCCGAGCCACCGGGAGTCTCGTTCCAGATCCTCGACTCGAGCGGCACGGTCATCAGGGAATTCACGGGCCCAGATACGCAGGGGTTCAACCGTATCGCCTGGGACCTCCGGATGACGGCCGACAGCGCAGCTTCGGCCAGCGATGAGGGCAGGCGGCGACCGGCAATGACCGACGTCGAACCCGGTCAATACACTGTGATACTGACGGCCCACGGAAGGGAGATGACTCAACCCGTGATGGTCGTTCCCGACAGACGACGCAAGGTATCGGACGCCGATTCAACCCTTGGCGAGGAAAGGACACCATCGTGAAGAACGCAATTCGTTCCGCGGTTCTGATCCTGGTACTCGGCGGCCCCTGGCTGGGGGCCACCGCCCAGACCACCGGGGAAGAACGACTGTCCCCTGGATGGGAGATATCCAGGGCCGGCGATATCGACCGAGTGCTGCCCCTGCGCGAGCGCGCCAGAGTGTACAACGAGATCCTCGAATGGCGCCTCGACAACATCCTCCCGACCATCATGCGGGAGGAAGGCGTCGACATGTGGGTGGTCATCAACTTCGAGTACGACGAGGACCCCATCTATATGACGCTGGTGCCGGAGCCCATCATGAGCGCCAGGCGCCTTTCAATCCTGGTATTCCACGACAGCGAGGACGGCTTCAAGAAGCTGACGGCGAACTGGCACGGATCAGGGTCGGCCGGGCAAATGTACGAGAACATCTTCACGGATCGATCGAAGGGGGCGAACCACCAATTCACCGTGCTGGCTGACTACATCGAGGAACACGATCCGCAGAAGATCGCTATCAACTACGCACCGCATTTCGAGTACGTCGACGAATTCAGCCACGGTAACGGCCTCTCCGCCTTCCACAAGGAGTTGTTGGACCAGGCCCTCGACAGGGACTACCTGGACCGGCTCGTGCCGGGCGACGAGATTTGCATGCGGTGGTACGAAACCCGCAGCCCGCGCGAGCTCAGCCTGTATAGACACCTCGCAGGCATCGGTCACGACCTCATCGGAGAGTTCTTTTCGAACGAAGTGATCGTCCCGGATGTGACCACTGCGGACGACATCCGATGGTGGATCCGTCAGCGCATCAACGACCTCGGTCTCGACACCTGGTTCCATCCTTCCATCGACATCCGCCGGTCACCGGAGGACACAGAAAAGTATGGAAGGGGTGACGATGTGATCCGCCGAGGTGACCTGCTCCACTGTGACGTCGGCATTTCCTACCTGGGCTTAAACACGGACATGCAACACAACGCTTATGTCCTGAGGGTCGGCGAGACGGAGGAGCCGGAGGGCCTCAGGGACCTGCTTCGGAAGGGGAACAGGCTCCAGGAGATTCACCTGGAGGAGATGAGGGTAGGTCGGACCGGAAACGAGATCCTGAAGTCCATACTGGACCGCGGCCGGGCCGAGGGGCTGAGGCCGACCGTGTACACTCACCCCATCGGACCCTACGGCCACGGTTCCGGAACCATGATCGGGATGCCTGAGAAGCAGGAGTTCGTTCCCGGGACGGGTGAGCACCCGCTGCACGAGAACACCGTCTATGCCATGGAATTCTCTGTGGCCGGCGACGTGCCCGAATGGGGTCGGGTCGAGGTGTCCATGGGCCTGGAGGAACAGGCGGTCTTCACGGCCGAAGGGGCCCGGTTCGTGGACGGCTATCCGAGATCTCTTTATCTGATTCGGTAGAATGCCTGTCCTTCTCCCGGGTATCCGCTTGTTCATGTCGCGAAACCGTCGATGGACCCTCGGTGGAACGACCCTTTTCGCCGCGGGACTGGTGGTCTGCGCGGTCTTGGGATGCGGCGGCGAAGGGCCGACCGAATCGAAGCCCGTCTCCCTCTCCGACCTGTTCGGAAGTCAACTATACCAAGCCGATGGGAGCTCAGTGGGCACGGGGGTCCTGAGCCAGACCCCTGTCATCGGGATCTACTTCGCATCCCCGGGGTGTCCAGCGTGCGGTGGTTTTACTCCCATCCTGGTCGATGCCTACAACCAGTTGCAGAAAGAGGGCCGATCCTTCGAGGTGGTCATCGTCAGCCTCGGTATCGACAACTCCTCCCTGTTCGAATACATGGTGGACTCGGCGATGCCGTGGCTTGCAGTGTTGCCCCAGGGAGGAGCAGCCAACGCCCTCGTCCAGCGCTATCAGATTCAATGGGTCCCGACCCTCGTGATCATCGATGGGGCCGCGAACACCCTCTCACTGGCCGGTCGTGAGCAACTGACCCAGAGCGGCACCGCAGCCTACGACGCATGGCTGGCCGCAAGCGGTGGGGGCTAACGGCCTTATTCATTCCAGGCGGCCCAGAACGGCACAGGGACCCTGGTTGTAGACGCAAACCCACCCGCCCAACACCCTCCCCCCCACCCGCGTGGGTCTC
>JBDHGR010000468.1:0-3976 GCA_039589815.1 Gemmatimonadota bacterium
CTCCAGGGAACCGAGACGGAGTCCAGCGAACCCGCGACAACTAGCGGGGGAGGGGAATCAGAACCGGGGTCTGGAACGGAAGAAGAAGAGTTTGCCGATGAGCTTCCTACCTTCGATTTCGACTCCGGGGAAATGGCAGCTGACGTCCAGGTCCTGTCCGGCTCAAAGTCCGGCGATCCGGATGACGACGAGGTGAAGACGGTCGAGCTGAGCATGGAGGAGACGGAGGAGGGAGAGGACTTCCTTCCCCTGATTGCCCTGGAGGAGGATTCGGAGGTCGAGGGGCATGAGGAACCCGACCCGGATGAGCTCCCCCTGTTGGACCTGCAGGACCTGGGAGAGGACGCGGTCGAAAGCTCGGAGATGGTTGGGTCCGAGGAATCTCTCCCCCTCCTGGGATTGGACCCGAAAGGAGAGGAAACGGCCGTAGAAGCCGCCGTGGACGACACAGTCGAGGGTGCATTCGAGGATGCTGCGTTCGAAGCGGGTAAACCGGGTCAGGCCGATCTCGAAGACCTCGAAGTCGATCTGGCTGCAACCCCGGATACAGCTCCTTTGGAGAGTCACCAGGAGGCGGCTGACCGGGGGGATATGGACCTGGCCATTGAAAGGGTCAGAGGCCACATCGAAGTCGACCAAGAGAACGTGGAGCTCTACCAACGTTTAGTGGAGTACGCCTTCAGGAAGAACGATCAGGAAGTTCTGATTTCGGCTTATCTCGAGTTGGCTGCGTGCCTGGCCCGCACGGATGCGACCACGAAAGCCAGAGCCGTTTATCAGCAGGTGCTTTCTCTCTCGCCGGGGCACGCCGGTGCCACGGTGGGCCTTCAGGAGTTGGACGGGATCTCTGGGGCTGTTCCTCCAGCCCAGGTGGCTTCGTCAGAGGATTATGTCGACCTGGGTGCGATGGTTCTCGGCGATGATGCAGGGGACACGACGAGGTGGACCGTTCCCGCGGAAGCTCCGTCCGGGGACGAAGAAGCGGATTTCGCGAGAATGCTCGGCCAGTTCAAGGAGAAGGTCTCCGAGCACCTGGCTGCTGATGACGTGGGAGCTCATCACGACCTGGGCACGGCCTACATGGAGATGGGATTGCTCGAGGAGGCGATTGCTGAGTTCCAGATGGCTCTTCGAGCGTCGCCGAACCATCTGCCCACCTTCGAGGTCATGGGAAGGTGTTGGATGGAGATGGAGAAGCCGGACATGGCGGCTCGTGCCCTGGCCCGTGCCCTCACCGGCGATTTTGAGATTGAAGAAGAGTTGATCGGGATCTACTACCTGATGGGCCGAGCCCAAGAAGCCCAGGGGAACACACCGGACGCCCTGGAGTTCTACGAAAAGGTGTTTTCCCTGGACATCAACTTCGAAGACGTAACCGAGCGGCTGAGAGCCCTTCGGTGAGGTAGGCAGATCCTTCAGTGAGATGACCGACCCAAATCCCCTGGTAGGCGAAGCCCCCCCCGGTCTGGTCCAGATCCAGGCGCCGGTCCGAGACCGGTTGGATCTGATAATCGACGAGATCCGTCGAATCGTAGTAACGGACTTCGACATGATCGAGGACGTCAACGAGTACCTGCTTCTCCTTCCGGGGAAGCTGTTCCGGCCCACCCTCGTGTTGTTATCCAATGAGGTCGGTGGGTCTCCCCACCCCGATGCCGTGACTTTTGGTGCGGTGGTCGAGCTCGTTCACCTGGCAACGCTGGTCCATGATGACGCTGTGGATCATTCGGTTCTCCGCAGGGGTCAACCCACTGTGAACGCGATCTGGACTCACCAGATCGCCATTATCATGGGGGATTACCTATACAGCCGGGCGGTGACGGAATTGGCCAGGGTCGGGCATCTGGAGGCCATCAGAACCCTCGGAGATGCAGCCAACGTAATGAGTGTGGGCGAGATGAGGCAGCTCACGGCCTTCGATGGTCTGGAGTTCTCTGAGGAGGACTACCACCGTCTAATCGCTGCCAAGACCGCATCCCTCATGGGAGCAGCATGTGAGATGGGCGCCCTCGTGGGCGTGGGGGGGTACAGGGAGCCCCTCCGGCGATTCGGCGATAACTTGGGAATGGCTTTCCAGGTGGCAGATGACATCTTGGATTATGTGGGCTCGGAGGAAGAGACGGGGAAACCGGTGGGCCAGGATCTGCGGGAACGTAAGGTCACGCTCCCCCTTATCGGCGCGCTGAGAAAGGCCTCCGCCGGAGCGGAAGCAGAAGTCAGGAAGTTTTTCAACGGGATTGAGCCCTCTGATGAGGAGATCTTTCGGGTAGTGGAACTTGTGAGGGAGCTCGGGGGCGTGGATTATGCGAAGGAGCAGGCGTTGGAGTATGCGGAGCAGGCGGAAGACGCATTGGCAGGTTTGCCGCCAGGTGCGGCCGTTAGCGCCCTGCGAGACTCCATTACCTACGTGGTAGATCGGAATCGTTGAGTGGCTCCAGACCGGGAGTTGATGGGGGATAGTCGGCGCCGAAACGTACAGCGCCTGATATGGACCCTTGTGCTGGGCCTGTTCTTGGGGGGGCTGCTCACCAAGCTATCGGAGCTTTTCTTACCGGATAGTACGGCTCGGGAGTTCCTGATCACCTCCGTAAAAGCATCGGTGGGTCCTTTCTCGATCGACCTCGTTGCAGTGGCACTCACCGTTGGCCCCCTGGTAGTGACGCTCAACGTATTGACGCTTGTGGGTATTGGAATCGTAGCCTTCGTGGCTCGTTCCTGGATTTAATTTAGGAGGAGTGAAATGCCTTTAGGTGGCCTGGGGATGGGTGAAATCATTCTGATCTTTCTGGTGGTCCTCCTACTCTTTGGTGCAAAGCGTCTTCCGGAAATCGGATCTGCTCTCGGGAAGGGGATTCGGGAGTTCAAAGGCTCGGTCCGGGAGATCGAAGGAGAGCTGAAAGCGCCCTTGGACGACCTCAGATCGGTGCCCCCCAAGTCCAAGACCGAACCGGACAAGGACAAGGACGAGGGACCGCGGCGCCTCACCGTTACCGATGAGGAGCAAGCGGACTAAAGGACGGCGTTTCCCGCGGATCTATCGGACCCACAGAAAACGAAGGCCCCCGGGGGTTTATGTTTCCCCGGGGCCTCTTTCGCTGAAGCCGGTAGGGTCTAGAAAAGGCCTCCCGTGGAAGCGGCCTGGCCCTGCGGTGCTTGGAAAACCTGCTCGCGGCGATCCACGATGTCCGCGGCTTCCCTCATGGCTGCGACCCACTGTTCCAACCGCTGCTGTTGCACGGCAAAAAGGCTCTGAGCCCGCTGATCTGCCTTCTGCTCCTCCCATGCCAGGCTGTCGGCAGCCGTCCTATCCAACAACTGAATCAGGAACACGTTTGAATTCGTGACCACAGGGTCACTGATCTCGTTGATCTCCAGGCCGAACGTGGCCCCAACCGCTTCGTTCTGGTATCCGAGGCCGGGGAAGAACTCGATCCTGGAATTTGGGCCCGCCATCTGTACGGAGAGCCCATCCTCCCCATCGAGAACCTCCAGGGTTCCGGCATTCCGGGCACTTTCCACCGTTTCGACAGCCTCGGCCCGGGCCATCTCTACTTTTTTCTCCAACCGAAGGAATTGTTCGATGGTGGGCCTGGCGGTTTCGAGGGGCTGGGATCCTGCGGGGGTGGACGTCACCAGCTCCATCATGTAAAACGCCTGCCGGTCTTCAAAAACAGGGCTCACCTCGCCGGGTGAGGCTTCCCGGAAAGCCCAGTCCAAACCATCTGAGATCTGACCGGCTCCGGCAAGGAAGGGGAATAGCTCGGTCATCACCTGCTGGCTCATCGGCACGTCCAGAATCCCTGCTGCCTCTTCCAACGTCATGGACTCCCCCAGGACCTCCAGGGAGTCGGCAAGGGTCAGGAGCCGGATCTCTGATTCGTTCGTTCGCTCCACCGGAATCAGGATATGCCGGGCCTGAGCACTGTCTCCCGTACGACTCAGCACTTCGATAATGTGAAATCCAAAGCTGGTCTGG
>JBDHGR010000469.1:0-3968 GCA_039589815.1 Gemmatimonadota bacterium
GGCGTGCTCCCTCACCCCGAAATGGATAATCCTACCTCCCGGGCTCTCGGCGAGAAGATGGCCACCCCCCTTGATGTCGGTCTTGTTGGATCCCGCCAGGTCTGCCGATCCCCCGATGAGATTCGGAACCTTGGCTGCCAGGGTTTGGAGGACGGCGCCCGAAGACACTCTGGTCGCCTGCGGTTTCTCCAACTCTACGAGGTCCGGGACGTCGGCATCCCAATCCTCCGGGAGCTGGCCGGCCATCATGATCTCGAACTCTTCGGCCTCATCGGGGAACTGGTCCTGGTATTCCCCGAACCGCTCTTCCCATTCCTCCTGGAGCTTTCGACCCCGGATCTGACACTCCTCACGGCACCAGGCCAGGGCGTCGGGTTCGACATAAAAGGCTTCCTGGGAGGGATATCCGAGGTTCTCCTTGGTAGCCTTGATCTCCTCCTCCCCCAGGGGGGCGCCGTGGCTACTTTCGCTGCCGGCCTTGTTCGGGCTTCCGAAAGCGATCTGGGTCCGGAGGATGATGAGCGTGGGCTGATCCGCGTTGGCTCGAGCCTCCTGGATGGCCCGGTCCATTCCCGCCCTGTCATTCCCGTCAGCAACCTTCAAAACATGCCACCCGTAGGACTGGAAGCGCGCCTCCTGGTCGGTGGAGGAAGCCAGATCCGTATCTCCCTCGATGGAGATCTGGTTGTCGTCATAGATCCAGATGAGCTTCCCCAACTTTTGGTGCCCGGCCAATTCTGCCGCTTCATGGGAGATGCCCTCCATGAGGTCTCCGTCGGAGCAGAACGCATAGGTGAAGTGGTCCACGATGTCGTGACCCGGCCTGTTGAACCGGTGAGCCAGCCACCGCTCTGTCAAAGCCATCCCCACCGAGTTTCCCACTCCCTGCCCCAGGGGCCCGGTGGTTGTTTCCACGCCTGACGTGATCCCGACTTCGGGGTGCCCGGGGGTCTTGGATCCCCACTGCCGGAAGTCTTTCAGGTCCTCCAGGCTCAGATCGTACCCCGTGAGGTAAAGAAGCGAGTAGATGAGCATGGACGCGTGACCCAGAGACAGAACGAAACGGTCCCGGTCCGGCCAGGTCGGATCGAGAGGGTTGTGCCGGAGGTGTCGGGTCCAGACCTGGAACCCGAGGGGAGCCAGGCCCATAGGGGCTCCGGGATGTCCCGAGTTGGCTTTTTGGATGGCGTCCATGGAAAGGACGCGGATGGCGTCGACGAGGTGTTGGTCTCGAGCCGGTCCTTGGAGGGATGGCATGCGGTTTGACTCCGGTGAAGAAGAGGCCGCCTGGACCCCTGGGGTCCAAAGCGGCCTCCGTTTATGGTTCTCGAAGCTTCGGGGGTAAGATCATTATCCCACGACGAAGTTGAGTAGGCGGTTGGGCACGAAGACGACCCGGCGCACCGTGAGGCCTTCCAGATGTCGAGTCACGTTCTCCTGATCTCGAGCCAGGGCCTCCGCCTCTTCCTGGCTCGTTCCAGCCGGGGCTTCCACGGTCCCCCGGAGCTTTCCGTTGACCTGCACGGCGATTCTCACCGTCTCTTCAGCTACTTTCTCCGGATCGAAGGCCGGCCAGTTGGACCCTTCGAACACGGAGCGGTCGTTGCCCAGCCGCTCCCAGAGCTCCTCTGCGATATGGGGGGCAAAGGGGGCGATGAGGGGAACCAGGTGCTCCACCTCGGCTCTTGCCGCCTGCCGCCCCCCAGCCCTGACAGCGTTGAGGTACTCCATCATGGCTGCGATGGCCGTGTTGTACTGGAGATTCGGAACCTGCTCCGAAACCTGCTTGATGGTCTTGTGGAGCTTCTGCTCGACCTGGGGGTCCGGAGGCCCGTCTCCTTCAGGGGAAGCGACTGCCGAAACCACCGTGTCGAACAACCGGTGCAGGAACCCATAAGGCCCCTGAATGCCTTCGTCGCGGTAGTCGCCTCCTTCGGGGAAAGGCCCCAGGAACATGAGGTATACCCGGAAGGTGTCGGCCCCGAACTCCTCGATAATGGGATCGGGGACGATGACGTTTCCTTTGCTCTTGGACATCTTGGCCCCCTCACGGATGATGAGGCCGTGTTTACGGAACTTGGTGAAGGGTTCCTCGAAGTTCACGTGCCCCATGTCCTTCAGGGCCATGGTGATGAACCGGGCATAAAGAAGGTGAAGGACCGCGTGCTCCTCACCGCCGATGTAGCAGTCCACCGGAAGCCACCGTTCAGTGATCTCCGTATCCATCGGGACGTCGTCCCGGTCGGTGGATGGGTACCGGAGGAAGTACCAGGAGGAGTCCAGGAACGTGTCTGACACGTCGGTTTCTCTACGTGCCTCCCCCCCGCACTCGGGGCAATCCGTCTTGTACCACTCCTCGACCCGTGCCAGGGGGCTGACCCCCGAATCGTCTGGTTTGAAGTCCTCCACCCTGGGCAGAAGGACCGGCAGCTTCTCCTCGGGCACGGGCACGGGTCCGCACGTTTCACAGTGAATGATGGGTATCGGAGGGCCCCAATACCTCTGGCGCGAGATGCACCAATCGTGTAGCCGATAGTTGACTTTGGCCTCCGCCAACCCCTTCTCCTCCAACCACTCCACGATGGCCCTGGCCCCATCCCGCCAGGGCAAACCATCAAAGCGGCCAGAATTCACCAGCGTGCCGTCGCCGAGGTAGGCCTCCTCCAGGGGTGTGTCCGCACCTTCTTCGGGGCCGGCAACGACTCTCGGGATCGGTAGTCCGAAGACCTCGGCGAATTCGAAGTCTCTCTGGTCGTGGCCCGGCACCGCCATGATGGCCCCGGTGCCGTACTCGATGAGTACGTAGTCTGCGATCCAGACAGGTATGGGCTCCCCGGTTGCCGGGTTGAGGCACATGGCGCCGGTGAAGACCCCGGTCTTGGTTTTGTCCACCTTCTGGCGGGCCACCAGATCCAGCTTGGCAGCCTCCTGCATGTAAACTTCCACCTCGTTCCTACGGTCCGGCGTCGTGATGGCTCCAACCAGGGGGTGCTCAGGAGCCAGGACCATGTAGGTGGCGCCGAACACGGTGTCGGGCCGGGTGGTGAAAACGGAGATGAGGGGGCCGTCGTGCGGGGACTCCACGGCTTCGCCGGCTCCGCCTCCGGGTGCTCCCTCAACCGCGGGCAGGACCGGGAACGTCAACGTGGCTCCCTCGCTCCGGCCGATCCAGTTCTCCTGTGCCTTCAGCGTGGTGTCGGACCAATCGAGGGTCTTCAGATTGTCCAGAAGGCGCTGAGTAAAGTCGGTGATACGGAAGAACCACTGTGCGATGTGCCGTTGCTCGACCGGCGTCTCGCACCTCTCGCAAAGACCACCGATGACCTGCTCGTTGGCCAGGACCGTCATGCAGGAGGGGCACCAGTTGACCGGCGCCTCCTTACGTTCCGCCAGCCCGGCCCGGAAAAGCTGGACGAAGATCCATTGGGTCCACCGGTAGTAGGCGGGATCGGAGGTATTCACGGTGTGGTCCCAATCGAACATTCCCCCGATCCGCCGGAGTTGGCGGGTGAAGTTGGCCACGTTCCGAGGGGTCAGATCCATAGGATTGACCCCTTGTTTCAGGGCGAAGTTCTCCGAGTGGATCCCGAAAGCGTCGAATCCGATGGGTTCAAAGACTTCCTTTCCCGTGAGTCGTTGATACCTGCCATGCACGTCGGCCCCGGCGAAGGCGTAGATGTTTCCCACATGCAGCCCCTCGGCCGAGGGGTACGGGAACATCATGAGATTGTAGAAGGGCTTCCGAGCGTTCCTCAGACTCTCCGGTGCGAAGCGGTTGGTCCCCAAATCTTCCCAGGTTTTCTGCCATTTTTTTTCGATGGCCCCCGGGGCGTATGCGTCTGGTCGGTCCTGTTCCATCGAATCCTGGATTCCTTGTTTCGGGGGTTGACCGTCCCATGCCGGCCTGATCCAACCGAAATGATAAACCGCCAACTTAGTCGGGCGTGGTGTCGGGTTCAACGGGCCCT
>JBDHGR010000470.1:0-5400 GCA_039589815.1 Gemmatimonadota bacterium
ATCTCCGCCAATGCCGAGCTCGTGGGACAGGCCATTTTCGCCGCGTACGGCCACTCTCTTCCTCCGGATGCCACCTTCACGCTTCGAATCACCGACGGGGTGGTGAAACGGTATCCCTACAACGGAACGTACGCTCCATACAAGACGACCCTGTTCGGACTCTATGCCCGATCGGCGGAGTTCGACAACGAGGCTCCCTGGCAGCTGGCGCCGAGGTGGGAGGAACGCCGAGACATGCTGGATCTCTCAACTCCCATCAACTTCGTCTCCACCAACGACATCATCGGTGGAAATTCGGGGAGCCCTGTCCTCAACCAGGACGCGGAAGTAGTGGGCCTGGTGTTCGACGGGAACATCCAGTTCCTCCCCAACCGGTTCATTTTCAACACCGCCGTGGCGCGGACCGTGAGCGTGCACTCTGCTGGCATAATCGAAGCGCTGAGGAAGGTGTACGACGCCATTTGGATCGCAGATGAGTTGCAGGGAGGTTGAGGGGGCGAAGGCGCTGTAAGAAGAGCCCCTCGCCGCACGGTGCGGCGGGGGGCTAATTCGTCGGGCGTTGTCGGAAAAGTTGGGCCGGCGAGGCTCCGTCGCCAACTCAGTTGATCACGGCTTCGAAGATAAAGTCCTCGATCATGCTGTTTACGCTCAGGGGTCTCGACTCGTAATACCCGCCTGCTGTGAACACGATCACCATCTCGATGGATGGGATGACGTAGATGTCCTGTCCACCCCAACCCGCCGCCCGGAAGTAATCCATCGGCGATCCCTTGAACTGAAGCCGGCCCAGCCACCAGTTGTAGCCGTATCCGTAAAGGGTCAGATAGTTGCCAATCAGTGGAACCGCCATTTCCACCGAGTCATCCACCCACGCCTGGGAGATGATCCTCACCCCGTTCCACACACCACCGTTCAGGTACAGGGCGCCGAACTTTGCCATGTCCCGGGGCCGGAGTGAAACGCCACCCGAGGCAAACGCCACTTGAGAGGCAGAACCGATAGTTGTCCAGGCGTAGTCATCGATGCCCAGGGGGCCCCAAAGCCGCTCCTCCGCAAAGTCCATAAGGGTGGAGGAAGACGAGGCTCTCCGGAGGATCTCCCCCGCGAGGTTCGTATCCCCGCTGTTGTAGTGGAACACCTCCCCCGGTGTCGTGACTACAGGACGGCCCAGGAGGTGTCGGATTGGATCCTGGCTGGAGAACATCTGATAGTGGGAGTCCCGAGGGTCATCGAATCCGTAAACGAATTCGTTCCAACCGTACCCCGAGGAGAATGAGAGCAGGTGCCTCAGTGTGATTTGATCGTTGTCCTCGGTCCTGAGGTCTTCCTGTTCTGGAAAATGGTTGAAGAGCTTTTCGTCCACGCTTCCAAGGAGGCCCATGTCCATCGCGATTCCCGCGAGAGCGGACGTGATGCTCTTGGAAACCGATGCCACATAATGGAGGGTGTTTCGGTCGAAGGCTTTGTCCACGGGGACGAGGTCTTCCGGCCTCAGGTCGGCTCCGCCCCAGTACCGCTCGAACACCAGCTTCTGATCTTTGACGATCAGGAGGCTGTGGATCAGGTGGTTGTCCGTGGAATCGACGAGGTCCAGGAGGCTCCGGAGGGGTGAGGAATCCATCCCCACGCTTTCCAGGGAGGCCGTCTCCCAACCGTCTCCGGTCTGCTGCGGTTTCCGGAGTTCATCGCCCGGGCCGGTGGGGGAGTCGCAGGCGGTCGCGACCGTTATGGCGAAGAAGGTGAAGAGAAGGGTTGAACGGGGGACAACCCGGGAGGGCGCCATCCGGACGGCAGGTGACGGCGCCCCTGCTTTTCGTGTCATGGTTCCACCTCGTCCAGGGGCCTGTCCTATTCGAGAGGAGGACCCTCAGGTTCCAACCATGAATACGCTGGGCAGGTCAGGATCTGACACCCTTCCCGCTCCTTATCTGGTAACACCGCATCGTTTGGAAGGACTAGAGGGGATCAGGGCAGCAACCCGATGCCGAGTTGCCTTGCGGCTTCGGCCAGCGTCTGATCGAGGGTCCAGAGGGGGATGCGGGCGAGAAGGGAGGATCCGAGGATGTGGATGTCGATCCAACCCAGTCCCGTACCCATGAGGTCATGCATCTCCAATAACCCGAGAGCCTCTTCGTGGGTGGTGAGGGGGGCTCGGGGCAGAGCTTCCAACAAAGAGAGGATCTCCCGCCTGTTTTGCAGGTTCCCGCAGGCCAGCTCCCCCTGGACGAAGGGGTGGCACCAGACGCCGGCGTTCTCCAGGGCGGATGCGAGGGGCTGGCTGCCCCGACGGTGGCGGCCCCCGACAACTACCTCCAGGAGTATCCCGTCAGGACCGAGTGGAAAAACACGTCCCCTTCTAGGCCAAGCTCACCGCCGCCGCGCCGGATTCGCCGGAATCTCCCCCTCCCGCATCGCAGCCTGGTAGGCGAAGACCGCAAGCACAATTGCCGCCTGTTTCAGATCCTCCTCCGTGACCCTCTCGTAGAAATCCATGTTGGTGTGGTGGGTACGGACGTCGTAATCCCGGTAATCCTGGATGGCGTTGAAGGCTGGGACACCAATGGCGTTGAATGGGACGTGGTCCGTGCTGCCGATCCGGTCCATGACGTTCCGCATGGCCCCTATGTCCTCCAGGGGTTCCAGCCATGCGTCGAACACGGGCTTCATGGCCGAGTTTTCCTCCATGTACCATCCCAGGATTCTTCCGTACCCGGGGTCATTATTCAGATAGACGTAGAAGTCTTCCCGGGCCTGAGCGTTGTCGTCCCCCTCGAGGTGGCGCCTCACCCATTCCCGTGAGCCGAGGAGGCCTTCTTCCTCCCCGCCCCAGAGGGCCATCGTGATGGTCCTCCGCGGCTGAACCCCCAGGGTTTTCAGGATGCGCATGGCCTCCATGGTGGAAGCCACCCCATCGGCATTGTCTGAGCCTCCCGGGGACGAATGCCAGGAATCCAGATGGCCACCGATGAGGACGATCTCGTTGGCGACGTCCGGATCGGTGCCGGGGATCGAGGCCAACACGTTGTAGCCGTTGGTGTCCCCGTCGTGGTAGCGGCTCTCCACAGCCACACGAAGCTCAACGTCCAGTCCGGCTTCGACCATGCGGACGATCATGTTGTAGTGTTCGGAGGCCATGACGACGGAGGGCACCGCGTCGTCAGGCGTGTTTCGGTTGCCCAGGACGAAGATGGTGCCGTGCTGCCCTATGTTTGGGCGAAGAGTCACGGCGGCGCCGGCCTCTCGAAGGAGGGGGTTGAGCTCCCGGGAGCTCACCAGGCCCCGACTCCTGGAGGATCGCGGGGCCCCGGTGGGGACCCGTTCCTCTGAGGAGGCTGGTTGGAGGCGGTCTTCCGTGATGAACTGATACTGGGGGGGTGTTGTGAGGACCGCCGAACCGTCGATGGTTGCCCTGAGTTGATCCAGTTCCTCGAGGGTTTTGTCTCCCACGTATACAGGCCGCGAGAGGACCACGCCGTCCGTTGACGGTGTCCAGGCCTCGGGATAACCGGTGAGGGGAAAGTACCTGGGCTTTGTCATCTCCAGCGTGAACCCCTCCAGGGTCCACCCCCGCCCAAATTCCCACGGCTCCAGATGAACATCAGCCAGACCCCAGCCCTCCAGGTTCTCTACCGTCCAGTCCGCGGCGTTCTTGAAGGCGGGCGAACCGGCGAGGCGAGGGCCGATGGCATCGGTCAGGTGGCTGTAGAGGGCCAGGACCTGGGACTTCTCCAGGCCCTCCTCCTTGATCTTCTCAATGAGCTCCAGGTCGATCGGCTCCTGGGCTATGACGGCCACCGGGGATCCGGCAGCGAGTGAGATGACGGCTGCCACTACCACGGTAGCCGTGAGGGCGGCTCTTGGGGCGAGGCCCCAGGAATGGCGCCTCATGGTCCTTCCTCCGGCGAATCCGGACGAGGCAGTCTGTTCCGTCTCCTCTCAGGATCGTTCAGGAGGGCTTCCGTAAATGGGTTTGAGGAGGATGACACCCCCAACGGTGAGGGTGAGAATGACGGCGAAGATCATTGGTGCAATGAGTTCGAGCTCTGCTGGTCCCATTGGTCGCCCCTCTCTCTAGTGCCCCGTGGGCCCCACGTTTTTCTCTTTCAGGTCGATGTGGCACGTCATGCAGTTCATCTCACCGTGGGTGAACTGGCCCAGGTTGTAGTCCGACCCCATGTGGTGGCAGGTTCTGCACGGTGTTTTCTCCGATGGGACCTGGAGGCCCAGGGCGCCGTCGTTCAGCATCTCGACGGCCTTCGCGGCCACATCTCCAGACAAACGTGAACATCGTTCGGCCCTCTCCGGCGACCCGCTGGCGAAACCCGACGTCCGACACCAGTGGGTGACGGATACATGACAGAGATTGCTTTCAGCCTTGCTCTGGGGGAGGTCACCCGTGGGCGCCAGTAGGTTCGTGGGCAGGGGCGTCTCAGAATACCAGGCCAAAAGGTCGGAGATGAAACTGCGAGCATCTCGTCCACTGGAGACCAGGCCGATGGCCGCCGCAGCGCCATTGAGGGTCCCGCAAAGGGTCCCGAACCCAACCACATACGGCGCCCCCACCACTTCGGCCAACTGGCCTATGATGGCGTTGAACGCCCCGAAGGCGCAGCCTCCGTGCCTTGTGCCATCCGCGAGAGTCAGGCCTTTGAAGCCGTCGTATCCAAGCTGACGGGTCCGTTCGACGTCCAAACCCCCCTCCGGGTATCCAAACGGATGGGTGGCCTGAGCCGCCACGATCTCCGGGCTGGCCAGACCAACCCCTCCGGCCAGGCCCACGCCCGTGGCTACCCCGTAGGTACCAGCACTCTTGATGAAACTCCGCCTGGTTGTATTGGACATATAGCTCCCCTTTTCGCCCTCCCGATTAGCGACGATTCTCTCCTTCCGCCGAAGGTGCCGGTGCTCCCGGCACCCGGCCCAGGCACCAGGATAGGGTGTTTTTGCCACCCCCGCGAGGGAGGAGGAAACGGCACGCGGCGACCGTAGGGATGGACCGGGAACCTTCCGTATCTTTCCGGGATAAACTCCTTTGAGCTTGAATATTTTTCTCATTTGGACGGAGCTGGAGACATGGCGGAGAAGAAGGTCATTGCAGTGATCGGGGCCACGGGCGCCCAGGGTGGGGGCCTCGCCCGGGCGATCCTGGAGGATCAGGACGGGCCGTTCGCACTAAGGGCCATTACTCGGAATGCAGGGTCGGACAAAGCTCAGGCTCTTGCGGCCAGGGGAGCGGAGGTCGTGGAAGCGAACCTCGATGACCCCGCCAGCTTGGAGCGGGCGTTTTCAGGGGCCCACGGAGCCTTCTGCCTGACGAATTTCTGGGAGACCTTCTCTCCAGAGGGTGAAAAGGGTCAGGCCAGGAACATGGCGGAGGCCGCTAGGGCGGCGGGCGTCCAC
>JBDHGR010000471.1:0-3936 GCA_039589815.1 Gemmatimonadota bacterium
CAGACCCTTTCGAGATCCCCACTCCTCCTCCGAAGCAATCGAGATCCTAAGAGGTGCGGCTGGGGTCTGGCATTCGGAGAAGGTTCTCAGAGCGTTGGCTCGTCTCCGCCCAAGCGTTTTGGCCTAAAGCCGGAAACTCCACTGTTTTTCTAGTTTTTCCGTGTAAGTTGCGCTGATTGGGCCTAAGGGCCGGCGCCTTCTTCACCCCGGGCCCAAAGAGGTTTCGAAACTTGCACCCATAGTGGATCAGATTCGGTCCAAACCCAGCGCCTTTTCCACGGAAGCCTTGAGCTGGGCCATGGAAAAGGGTTTGTCGAGTTGAACGATGCGCCCGTCCACGGCCGACTCGTCCCCAAATCGATAGCCGCTGGCCATGACCACGGCGAGGGACGGATTGCCGGCAAGAGCCGCCTCGGCTAGTTGCGCGCCCGTTACCTCCGGCATGGTATGGTCGGTCACCAACAGATCGAACTCAAGGGAGTCGGACTCTACGACCTCCAGGGCCAGCGTACTGTCGGTATAAGCACGCACCTCGCATCCCATCCGTAGGAGCATCGCCTCGCCGGTCCTGGCAACACCCTCTTCGTCGTCAACCAACAGGACTCGGGCGGGAACGTTCTCAGTCCCGGCCCCTGGATCAATGGCGATCGTCTGACCAGGGGAGGGGGTCCCTTCATGGCGTGTCCCCGTTACGGACTCGGTCGCCGGAAAAAAAACGGTGATCTTCGTGCCGACGCCCTCTTCTGAATCCAGATGGATTACGCCCCGTGGCCTCTGACGATTCCATGTGTCACAGACAACCCAAGTCCGGACCCTTTGCCCACTTCTTTCGTGGTATAAAACGGTTCGAACGCTCGGTTCAGGACCTCCTGGGACATACCCGCCCCGTCATCCTGGACGGAGAAGGCCACGTAGATGCCCGGCTCGATGGACCACCCCTCAGGTGGAGTATCAATTCGCTCTTCGGTCACCACCAGTTGAACCGTACCTTTCGATTCCTCTACCGCCTGCTCAGCGTTGGTGCAAAGGTTCATCACGACCTGATGAAGCTGGGCCGGATCGGCTAACGCAGGCGGGCAATCGGAGGCGAACTGGGTATCGAACCGGACCGTTGAAGGCAGGCCTTGCCGGAGGAGCTCCAACGCTTCCTCGACGACCTGCCGGACCACCACCGGTCTGCGGATAGATTCCCGTCGCTGACCCACGGCGAGGATTTGACCCACCAGGTCCTTGGCCCGGATTGCTGCAGTTTTGACCTGGCCCAAAAACTTCCGGGTCTTCGTGTCGTGGGGTGAGACCGACCCTTCCGCCAGTTCGGAAAACCCGAGGATTGGAGGGAGGATGTTGTTTTAGTCGTGGGCTAATCCTCCGGCCAGGGTCCCTATCGTTTCCAACCGTTGCGATCTCCGGAGCTGCTGTTCCAACTTCGCTTTCTCGACCTCTGCCATGTACGTGGCGGTCACGTCCACCTGTGTAGCCCAGGCCCGGACCAGGAAGCCATTCTCAACGGCACCCACCATGGATCCCTCCACATACCTCCGACTTCCCTGGACATCCACGATCTCAAATGTTTCCCGGATAGCGCGATATCCGGAGGACACGAACGCCAACGCCGCCCGTGCATTGGTTTCGCTGTCTTTGACCCTCTTGAGGATCTCTCGGAGGGGCACCCCCGCGATTCCCGAAGAGTCGTCAAAGCCGTACATCTTGGCCATGGCGTCGTTGCTCTCCGCGACACTGCCATTTCGGAAGATTCGCACCACCTGGGCCCGTTGGGGGTCGTCAACGGAAATCGGTGGCCGGAATTCGATGAGCCAGATCCCTTCGACACTGGTCTCAACAAAAGAGCTGTACCGCTCTCAGCTGGCCTGAAGCTCCTCGTGGGTGACCTGGTTCGCGCGCCGGACCTTCCTCTCGTAGAGGACGGCAAGGCCCCCAACCAAAAGCAGGACCGAGAGGACCACAACCTCCCTCAGGACACGGAGTTCTGGGTCCAGGAGGTCGGCGGAGTAGAACAGGAAGTGAATCAGGGGGAGCGCCAAAACGTACGCAAACCGTGCGGTGCGCATCGAGGGCAAAGGCCAAAGACAGGTAGAAGGCCAGATAGCAGGTTTGGGAAAAGAGTTCCAGGCCCACCGACTCAGCCAGGTAGGTACTGCGAGCTCGCCGATGGCCCACGAAAGGTATACGACCAGGACTGACGCCATCGCAAACCTGAGGAACCTCCAGAAACGCCGCTCCGTGGGAGCTACTATCTGCCCTACACCCGCGAGGACGGCCAGGAGGGCGGTGCCGTAGAGAGTCAGGTTCGCCCAGATGTTGTCCCACCACCATCGTTGGTCTTCAGACAGGATAGGTACGAGATAAGGCGGCAACACCGTGACCAGCCCCACAAGGGCAATCTGAAAGACCCTGTCCCTCACGACCCTTTCTGCCGCTGATGACTCGTGGGTTTTGCTTCCCTTCTGGGGTGGGCGATGTCCTGGGTGGTCGGAGTACCTGTTGGATCCATTTCCTGGTCGGTCCCTTTCAAGCCCGGGCGGGAATGCGTCCTCGGCGTGATCCTACTCGCAAGGGTTTTCCGGGAACAAGGTTCCGACAGTCACCTCGAGAGGGCTGGGGGTGAGGCGTTCGAGGTTTCTCCCGGTTGTTCCTGGGGTGGGGCCGCATCCCTTTTTTTTGACGACCAAAGATGGACTTGGGCCCGATCCGGTTGTCAGCCCGAGAGATTTTCCTTGCATCTTTGGCGGGAAACTTGAAGGTTGAATTGTTTCTCTCCGAAAAGACGTCCGGATCTTCGACCCCGATCCCGTGCTTCGGGACCGGTCCGTCGGTAGGCGAAACACATCACTGGAACGCAGAGGAGGTACCATGATCAATCTCACCTCGGGAGCCGCCCTTTTGGCCTGCATGCTGGCGCTCGTAACCGGACCGGCCCAAGCCCAGACTCCGCTGAGAGTCCTTGCGGGCCCGACCATCAGCAACGTAGCCACAGACGAGTTTGAAACGAGTTCGAAGGTCGGGTTCTTCGCAGCGGTTGGGACTTCCTTTGCCCTATCCGAGAACGCTTCGATCAGCCCCTTCCTAGGCTATGTGCAGAAGGGCGCCGAGTTCGACGACGACAGCCAGGACACCTACTCCTACATCTAGATTCCGGTCCTCCTGGGCACCCAGATCCCGGTAGGCGAAACAGCGTCACTCTCCCTCAGCGCAGGACCTCAGGTCGCCTTCAACCTCGACTGCGACGAGGAGGGGTTCGACTGTTCGGAATATGAGAATCACAAGAGCACTGAGTTCGGGATCGTGGCAGGCGCGGGTATCGGCTTCCCCTTATCCGAGCCCTACAGCCTGTCCTTCGGCGTGAGCTTCGATTTTGGGCTCACCGACGTCTTCGACGAGTTGGAGGGAGGCTACAAGAACCGGGTCATCTATCTCTGGGGCTCAATCGGAACCGTGATCGGCGGATGATCCGATAGCATGAAAACATAAAGGTAGGGAATAAAGGGGCCCTGCCGGACGACCGCAGGACCTTAGTTAGCCTCCTTCCCCTTTCTGACCACCACCCTCTCTTCTTCGGAGATGGGAGGGGGAACGGGTTCGCCGGTGATCATGCTTATGGCGTCGAAGCGCTCAGGGCAGGCGTCATAGCAGGTCCCGCATTTTATGCACACCTCCTGGTCGATGACATGGATCAGGCCCTTCTCCCCGTCGATCCCATGCACGGGGCACTTCCTGAGGCAGATCATGCAGGCCTGGCACTTGGCCGGATCGACATAGTAGGAGACTGCTTCACCGATGAGTTTCTCCACCTCGTCAGCGGTGTAGAGCTCGTCATAGTCTTCTTCGTTTTCGAGACGGAGAGCGAGCTTTTCCTTCTTCTCGAGCTTGATGTAGGGGACGAGCCTCTGGACCTCCTCCAGTTTGGACCGTGGCCCG
>JBDHGR010000472.1:0-3903 GCA_039589815.1 Gemmatimonadota bacterium
GATCGCCGCAAGCGGTTCGAACGCGAGGCACAGGCCGTCGCTGCCCTGAAACATCCCAACGTCGTGATGATCCATTCGGTCGAGGAGACCGACGGCGTCCACTTTCTCACCATGGAACTGGTCGAGGGACAGACACTCTCGGAGCTGATCCCGAACCGGGGACTGCCGCTCGACCGTTTCTTCGACCTGGCCGTTCCCCTCTCCGACGCCACTGCCGGCGCTCACGACAAGGGGATCACCCACCGCGACCTGAAACCGACCAACGTGATGGTTGACACGGACGGGCGGGTCAAGATCCTGGACTTCGGCCTGGCCAAGCTCTTCGACCCCGTCCCCAGCACCGAAAGCGCGACGTTGGTCGGTGAGAGCTCGGGCACCCAGGAGGGAAGAATTCTGGGCACCGCCGCCTACATGTCGCCCGAGCAGGCGGAAGGAAAGCCTGTCGATCATCGCTCGGACATCTTCTCCCTGGGCATCATCCTCTACGAGATGGCTACCGGGGAACGTCCGTTCAAGGGCGACACCAACATGTCAACCCTGAGCGCGATCATCAAGGATAAGCCGGAGTCGGTGATACAACTCAAGCATTCCCTCCCCCGCCATCTGGGGCGGATCATTCAGCTCTGCCTGGCCAAGGACCCGGACCAGCGCTATCAGTCGGTCAAGGATGTGCGAAACGAACTCAAGCAGCTCAAGACCGAGATCGACTCGGGAGAGCTGGAGCCCACGGGGGAAAGCCCACCGCGGCAGAACTCACCCCCAGGATGGGGGCTGCCGAAAGCCCTCGGCCCTGCCGGCGTCGTGATCTTCATCGTCGCCCTCGTTCTCATCTTGAAACCCTGGAAACGTGAAGTCGCTCCATCCCTGGAGGACGCGGCTTCGGAAACTCGCCTGGCCATCATGTACTTCGACAACGTGGTCGACCCCCAGGATCCCGGGCGGCTGGGAGAGATCGCCACCACCCTTCTCATATCCGATCTCTCGGAGTCCCGGTACGTGAAGGTTGTCTCCAGTCAGCGGCTCTACGACACTCTCAAACAAATGGGAAGGGAGGGAGCGAAGCGGATCGACCGGGAGGTGGCGTCCAGCATCGCCCGGAAAACGAACTCCACCTGGATGGTGACGGGAAGCATCCTGAGGACACATCCGCATCTCATTCTCACCGCCCAGCTCGTCGATGTCGCCAGTGGCAACGTGGCCGCCTCCCCACGCATCACCGGGGAAGAGGGTGAAGAGATGTTCTCGCTGGTGGACCGACTGACCGTGGAACTCAAGGGGAATCTTGCTCTCCCGGCAAAGGGCCTCGAGGAGCCTGATGCTGAAGTCGCCACCATTTCGACGAGTTCGCAGGAGGCCTACCGCCACTATGTCGAGGGAATGGAACACTTGCGAAGACTGGAAAAGCCAGAGGCCAGGAGGAGCTTCAATCGAGCGGTGGAGCTGGATTCCACCTTTAGCAGTGCCTATTTAAGATTAGGGTATGTATCTGGATCTGAGGTTCGCTTCGCCATAAAGAAAGCGATGCAGTACATAGATCGAGCCGGACAAAAAGATCAGCTTCTCATTCGATCCTACAATGCGACACTGAACGGTGACATTGATCAAGCCATTGCCCTTCTTCACCAACTCCTTGCGAGCTATCCGGATGAGAAGGAGGCACTAGTCTGGCTCGGCCTCTCGTATTTCTGGGATCTTAGTAAACCAGAACTCGCGGCTGTTCAGTACTTGAAAGCCATCGACCTGGACCCTTTGTACGATTCGGCTTACAACGAACTTTCATTGGCCTATGCCTACCTGGGCGAGCACAAAATGGCTCTCTCCACCAACCAGAAATACATCGATCTTGCTCCCGATGAGCCCAATCCCTATGACACACGGGGGAGTATTTATGCACTTGCCGGAGACCTGGACAACGCAATCGTGGCCTATAAAACGGCGCTAGAAGTCGAACCGGATTTCTCGATGAGCCGAAGGTTGCTAGCCAGAATGTATATCTTCCAGCGAGAGTACGCCAAGGCCGAAAGTCTGCTCATGGTTGATGTCGACCATGCAGACACCGTCGTGCGGGCCGATGCAAGACTTCTGCTGGCAGGAATCCCGATCCACCAGGGCAAGTTTCAAGAGGCGCTTCGGGTGCTGGAGGCCGGGGTGGAGACGGACCGGAAAGACATTGGCGAGGAATCATACCTGGCGTCCAAGTTCGAGGCTCGCGGCATCCTTTATATGAATGATCTCGATGAACCTGAATACGCGGTGCGCGAGTGGGAAAAAGCCCGAGCTATCTGGGCCAGGACTGACTCCACATCGGCAGACTACCTGAGGATTACCGGGAATCTTGCCTTGGCCCACGCCGGGAAAGGTGATTCTGCCAGAGCCAAGGATCTCCTCCAGGAATTGCTGGAGTACCGTCCCCAGCAGCCAAGCTACGGTGATTTGTTCCGGGGAACGCTTTCGAGGAAACTGGGGAACGTGGATGACGCGGTGGCATCCCTGGAGAAGGTGCACCGGTTGTGGGGGTTGTCTCCCACAATCATCAATCTTCATCTTGGCGACGCCTACCTGGCCGCAGACCGATACGAAGATGCAATTCACACGTACCGGCAGGTCTTGAAGTGTTTCGACGCAGATTCCCCTATAAGTGTCGCGTCACGCAGGGTCAAAGCCCACTACCAGCTTGGTGTGGCCTATGAAGCGGTCGGCCAACACAATGAAGCCATCGAGCAGTACGAGCTCTTCCTTGACATCTGGAAGAGCGCTGATCCCGGCATCGACGAAGTCGAGGATGCCCTAATTCGTCTGTCAAGACTGAAGCGGGAATCCTAATCGGTTTACCCAGATCGTCAACTCAAGGAGGTCTGCAGTGCCTGCAGTCTGGTGCAAGATCGGCATCCTATTTCTTCTGGTCGCCCCGCTCTCCGGCCAAGCCGAAACAGAAGCCGAGTGGGGAACACTCGAGCTCGAGGTCGACGCCACAGATGTGTCAAGCCGAATTCTACATTCGCGACTCGTAATACCAGCGCGTCCGGGAACTCTCAATCTGCTCTACCCGAAGTGGATCCCGGGGGAACACGGCCCGACTGGCCCCGTGGCGGATTTGACTGGTCTCAGAATCGAAGCAGACAAGAAGGTTCTTGACTGGGTCCGGGATGTGGAGGACGTGTACTCGATCAGGTGCGAGGTTCCTCCAGGTGTTAGCAGCGTGGAAGTCACTTTCGATTTCCTGATGCCAGCGCCAGCAGGACTCTTTACCTCTGGATCGTCCTCGTCCTCGAAACTCGCGGTTCTGAATTGGAACCAGGTTCTGCTATATCCCGCGGGCGCTACCGCCAGTGAGATCGAATACCATGCGGTCCTGCAAATCCCCGGGGGATGGACCGCGGGGACGGCGCTCCCTGTAGCCTCCCAAGAAGGAGAGCAGATCGATTTTCTCCCCGTTTCACTCGAGGAGCTGATCGACTCCCCGGTGCTTTGCGGCGAGAACTTCCGCTCGATTCCAATTGGCGGTTCCAGTAGTTCTCGCCACTACCTGGAAGTGGCCGCGGACAGCAAAGAGGCCCTGGAACTTGAACCCGAGACCAAGTCGGCCCTCGATCAGCTCATCGCCGAGGCTGGTGAGTTGTTCGGCTCCCACCCCCACCGCTCGTATCGTTTTCTACTCACTCTCAGCGACCACGTAGCGCATTTCGGTCTGGAGCATCACGAGTCGAGCGACAACAGAGTTCCAGAGAATACCCTGATCGACGATGAGACCCGAATCGGTCGTCTCTTGGTGCTGCCCCACGAGTTGGTGCATTCCTGGAACGGCAAGTTCCGGCGCCCGGAGGGCATGACGGCCAGTGATTACCACCAGCCGACGAACACGGAGAAGCTCTGGATCTATGAGGGGTTGACGGAGTACCTCAC
>JBDHGR010000473.1:0-3902 GCA_039589815.1 Gemmatimonadota bacterium
GGACCCTCTTGAGAAGACAGCTTCTAACCCGGATCTTCCAGGTCACGTCAGGCGTTCTCCTGGGTCTTGCCGCGGTCCTCTGGTTCCTCCGGGCCGGATCTCCCGCCCAGGAGGGGCCCCCGGCCAGCTACTTCCTGGCGGAACCGCTTATTACATCCGGATTCAGCCTTCTTTCCCACCATGGTGACGTCGTCTCTTCCGACGCCCTCCGGGGGAAAACCCTGGCAGTCTTTTTCGGATACACGTCCTGCCCGGACGTTTGCCCCCTTACGCTTTCCCACCTCGCGAGAGCCTTGGAGGAGCTGGAGGAGGACGGTGAGCGGGTCCAGGTTCTTTTTATCACGGTGGATCCGGCCCGGGACACGCCCGAGCGGATGGAGCATTATCTCGAGTCTTTCCATCCGTCTTTCCTCGGATTAACGGGCACGGAAGAGGAGATCCGGGCTGTGGCCGATGCCTACGGGGCCTTCTTCCTTCGGAACAGCGAAGGAGAGAACTACACGGTCGACCACACGGCTCGAACCTTTATCGTTGATCCCAGAGGCCGGATCCCCCTGACCTTCCCCATCACTGCGACGCCCCAGGAAATGGCCCGGGACCTCTCTCTCCTTCTGGAGGGAAGCTCATGAAACCGCCCGCGCTTCTTCTGGTCTCCGCCATTCTACTTCAGTTCTTTTCCGTTCTCTTGGTCGGGTGCCGGGGCGAGGGAGAGATGGGGGATCCCAGCCTGGTTCTGGACGTGGCCATCTCCCCGACTCCACCGGCGGTGGGGCCCGCCCGCCTCATTATCACCCTGGAGGATTCCGCGGGGGCACCGGTGGAGGGAGCACGGATCGTGGTTGAGGGGAACATGAGCCATGCCGGAATGGTTCCCGTGCTGGACACCGCTGTGGCCGAGGAGCCAGGTCGGTATGGAATCTCCGACTTCACTTTCACCATGGCAGGGGATTGGGTTCTCAGCCTGGAGGCCATTCTTCCCGATGGTCGAACTGTCCGGACAAGCAGGGGAACGAACGTAGTAGGACGCGTCGGGGGGGGGTCTTGACCCACACTCGAACCGGAGCCTGGGACCTTCTAAGGGCCCCTTTCCTGGGGCCTTTCCTCCGGTGGCGACATTCCCGAACCGTGCTCCAGTCGCTCTTCCTTCTTGTCGCCGTTCTCGTGATGGTAGATGGATTCTGGGGCCCCCAACTGGCGCCGAAGAACATGGCGGGAGTCCTGCCCTGGGTTCATTGGCGGGGTTTTGTGGCCTTGGCCCTTCTGGTGGCTGGGAACCTCTTCTGCATGGCCTGTCCCTTCATGCTGCCCCGGAGGTTGGCCAAAAGGCTCTTCAAAGCGAACAGACACTGGCCGAGACCGCTGAGGACCAAGTGGCTGGCCCTCTTCCTCCTTCTCGTCTTTCTCTGGGCTTACGAAGCCTTCGACCTCTGGTCCAGTCCTCTCCTGACCGCCTGGCTTGCCCTGGCCTACTTTGCCGCCGCTTTCACCATCGACGGGTTCTTCCGGGGAGCTGCCTTCTGTAAGCATGTATGCCCCATCGGTCAGTTCCACTTCGCAAACTCTCTGGCCTCCCCAATGGAGGTGGCCATCAGGACGCCGGAGGTCTGCGGTACCTGCCGAACCAGGGACTGTATCGTGGGCCGGTACGAGGAACCCAGGGGGTTGGACAGCGGTACGGAGGCCCTGAGGCCCCATGAGCGGGGGAGGCTGCTCCAGAGCGGATGCGAACTCTGGCTCTACCAGGAAACCAAGGCCGGGAACATGGATTGCACTTTCTGTATGGAGTGCATCCAGGCCTGTCCGCACGACAACGTGGGAATCATGGCCAGGGCGCCCGCGAAGGAACTCTGGGAAGATCCGCAAAGGGCCGGGATCGGGCGGTTCAGCGAACGCTCGGATCTCGCCGCTTTGTGTCTCTTCCTCACCTTTGCGGCCTTCATGAATGCATTCGGCATGGTCACGCCGGTGTACGCCCTGGAGGCCTGGATGGGACGGACCCTTGGAACCACTTCCGAAGCCGTGGTGGTAGGCGTCCTGTTCACGTTGGGAATGGTACTCCTCCCGGTCTTCTCGGCCGGCGCTGCTGCAACGACGTCGGCTTGGTTTTCCAAATCCCGAAGGAGCGTGGTTCAGGAAGCCACCGTGTACGCATACGCTCTGGTTCCGGTCGGTTTCGGAATGTGGATTGCCCACTACCTCTTCCACTTCCTCGTTGGTGGACTTTCCATCGTTCCCCTTACCCAGGAGTACCTTGCGTTCCTGGGCTTTTCCTTTACCGGAACTCCCTCCTGGGCCCTGGGTCCCCTGGTGCCCGGAAGTTGGCTCCGTCCCTTGGAGCTTCTCTTCGTGGAGCTGGGTCTGCTCGTGTCCGTGGTGGTGGCATACCGCATTGCCGTGCGAGAGGTGGGCCGGGGCGCCAGGGCCTTCAAGGCCGCAACACCTTGGGGCTTGCTGGCGGTCCTTCTCTCTGTTGCCGGTGTCTGGCTTCTTCTCCAACCCATGGAGATGAGGGGCACCTTCATGGGAGGATGAGAATGTCATCCCATCGGCAGCGGGCTCGGCCTCCCAAGAGGCTCCCCGGTCGAAGGATCTCCGGCCCGACCCTCAGGGGGGCCGGGTTCTCTGTAGCGACCGCACTCTGCATGGCTGCCGGCCTCTGTTCCGTTCTTCTCGCCACCACGCTCTTGGCGGTTGCCAACCCCCTTTGGGCGGATGGTGGCACCTTAAGGGTGGCGAACGTCCCCATGGGCGCCTACCGGGTGAACGTCTACACGGACCCCACTCCCATTTCCCCGGACTCCATCGACGTCTCCGTTCTGGCCACTTTCGAACGGGGGCGTGGCGTGGCGTTGGGCTTGGAAATCGAGGTCGTGGCCCGCCACGTCGATGTGCCAGGGCCCGAGATCAGACATCCGGCGACCCGAGACCAGGCAGAGGACCCGCGGTTCTACGCCGCGAAGTTCGCTCTCGGGTCCGAGGGGAATTGGGAGATTACGGTGAGGGTGAAAGGGCCGGAGGGGGCTGGGGAGGTAGCGTTCGAGGTGGAGGTCCGAGAACCGGGCCTGTTTGGAAACCCCTACCTCATTCTCACGGTGGCCCTTCTGCCCCTGATCCTGGTGGGGTGGTGGTTGAGACGCACCGGCAGCGTCAGCTCACCATCCAGCCGTCCTGGAGATTGATGACCCGCTGTCCATAGGCCGCCCAACTCTCGTTGTGCGTCACCTGGATGATGGTGGTCCCTTCATCGTTCAACCCCTTCAGAAGATCCATGATCATCTGGCCTTGGGAGGTATGGAGACTCCCGGTAGGTTCGTCGGCGAGGATGACCTTCGGTTCCGCGATGATGGCCCGTGCCACCGCCACCATCTGTTGCTGACCCCCGGACAACTGATTCGGGTAGAGGTCCTTCTTCCCCACGATCTGAAACCGATCCAGGGTGTCGGCCACGATGGCCTGCCGTTCCTTTCTCTTCACATTCCGGTACGAGAGAGGGATTTCCAGATTCTCATAGACGGTCAGGTCATCCAGCAGGTGGTACTGCTGGAACACGAAGCCGATGTACTGGCGGTTCAGGGCGATCCGGTCTTTCGGCTTCATGGCGTGGACCGCCTCGTGGAGGAGGTAAAACTCCCCCGCCCAGTCCCCGTCCAGCATCCCCAGGATTGCCAGCAGGGTCGACTTCCCGGCCCCGGATGGACCCATGATTGTGATGAAGTCTCCGGACTCGATGTCCATGGTGATGCGCCGAAGCACGAAGGTCTCGCCGGCGCCGGTTTTGTAGGATTTTTCAATATTCCGAAGACTGATGAGGGGCATGAGTTTCGACCTCGAAGTCAAAAATAGGGGGTGAAGGACGGTCCCTTCACCCCCAGAAGCTATGCGGCACGGATGGTTCAGGCTAC
>JBDHGR010000474.1:0-4376 GCA_039589815.1 Gemmatimonadota bacterium
GCGAAAGCCGCAAACGCCTTAGGTTCGAGGATTTCCAGGTGGTGCGTTTTCCCAATGGGCGGAGCAGGGTCCGAGTGCGAATGGACTGGACCCAAGGAAGATCCTTTTCCGGTGAATCGGAAGGGAATCAGACTCTGGAGGGTGAAGTCCGGGCCGCGGCTGAGGCCGCTCTGGAAGCGGCCGCCGGCGCCACGGGCGACCGAGTTGATCTGGACCTGAGGGGAACCAAGGCTCTGAGGGTCTTCGACTCCTGGGTAGTGGTGGTCATGGTTCGGGCCTGGACTGGGGAAGACCCTCTTCAACTCCTGGGGGCCTACCCGTGCCCTGACGATGACACCGCCCGAGGGGCGGTCCTGGCCGTTCTGGACGCCACCAACCGGGTTCTGCCTCGATTCCTTGAAGACTAGAGGGGATCAGGAGGATCCCGTCACCGCTCGGGCGAGAACCTCCAGGGCTTTCCCGATACCGTCGTCGCCCACATCCAGATGGGTCACGGCCCTGAGCCTCCGGGGGCCGAACCTCACCAAAAGAACCCCTTCCCCAACCAGAGCTGCCAACACGTCGTCGACGGACACTTCGGGATCGGGGAAGTCCAACATGACGATGTTCGTCTCGGGGGCCACCACGACCACGCCGGGAATCCCGGCAGCGCCCTCGGCCAAGGCACGGGCCCGGGCATGGTCTGCTGCAAGTCGCTCTCGGTGGTGGTCGAGAGCGTAGATCCCGGCGGCTGCCAGAATACCCGACTGCCTCATTCCGCCTCCCAAGCGCCGACGTACCCGCCAGGCCGACGCCATGAGGTCTCTGGGCCCGGCCAGGAGAGATCCCACCGGGGCCCCCAACCCTTTGGAGAGGCACACCATCACGGTATCGGCCAGGGAGCCGTAATCCGCCGGAGAGAGGCCGGTTTCGACACAGGCGTGCCACAGACGGGCACCGTCCAGGTGAACAGGAAGGCCGGCTCCTCTTGCCACCTCCATGATTCCCTGCATGGTCTCACGGGGCAGAATCTTCCCCCCTGCACCGTTGTGGGTGTTCTCCACGGCAATGAGGCAGGTGGGGTGAATGTAGGGCGAGTCGGGCCGAATCGCCTCTCGCACCAGGTCCGGGGTCAAGAGACCAGCACCCGTCGGTACTGGCCGAAGCTGAAGTCCGCTGAGGGCGGCTCCCGCGCCTTCCTCATAATTGAAAATGTGGGCCCCGGCCTCCAGGATCACCTCCGTGCCTGGCCGGCCATGAACCGCCAAAGCAGTTTGGTTGGCTTGGACACCACTGGGAAAGAAAAGGGCAGCTTCTTTTCCAAGAAGGGACGCCACCTTCTCCTCCAGAGCCCGGGTGGTGGGATCGTGGTCCAAGACGTCATCCCCCACCTCGGCGCTCACCATGGCCTCCCGCATGCCAGGAGTCGGACGGGTGACGGTGTCGCTTCTGAGGTCCACCACCGAGCCGGTCATGGCCCCTCCTACTGCGTCAGGGTCTTTTCAATCCTACCAAGCCTCCGGGCAATGGATATCACCCACCCGAGAATCAGCGACCAGGCAATGAAGTAGGCGATGAACATGTGCGTGTAGCCGCGAAGGTTCTGGTTGGCCAGGGCATCGGGGTTCGGCAGGCCCTCCTGGGCCTGGACCAGCTCGGGGAGGAACGCGAGAAGGATAGCGACGGTAAGAGCCAAGAGAATCCGTTTATTCATGATGCAACTCCTCCCTGAAGGGGAGATCCCTCCCCAGCCAACTCGCGATGGACCATTGCCCGCTTCATATGTTCCAGGCTGTACCGGAAAAGGAAGAAGGCGAAGAAAAGTACCGTGAATGCAGCCAATCCCGTGAACAGGGTGGTCAACATATCCCCCGGGAGGCTGGGACCCTCCGGGTTGATCACTACAGGCTCCGGATGAAGGGAACGGAAGAACTGGACAGAGACGTGGATCAGGGGAATGTCCAGGGCTCCCACGATCCCAACCACGGCGGCGAAGCGCTTGCCTTTCTCCGGGTTCTCCGTGGAAGATCGGACCAGGAAATACCCCAGGTAGATAAAAAAGAGGAGCAAGGTAAGGGTCAACCGAGGCTCCCACTGCCACCAGGTACCCCACGCCACCTTCCCCCACAGAGGGCCCGTGAGCAGGACGATGGCGGTGAAGAGCATTCCACCCTCGGCGGCCGCTACCGCCGCCATGTCCAGCCGTTCGTCCTTCAGCCAGAGGTAAACCGCACTGCAGATGGCCACGATCCCGAAGGCCATGAAGGCGACCCACGCCGAAGGCACATGGATGTAGAAGATCCGCTGCACGATCCCCATGGTCCGTTCGGTCGGCACCCAGAAGAAAACCATCCAGTGGACCACCAGAACCAGAGCGACCCCCAGGAATCCCAGGCCGGCCCCGGACCATCTTATTTTTGAACTCATCACTCCTCCACGACGAACCGAAAAAGCCCCGCTCCTGCGGCCAGAGCCACAACTGCGAACGCGCCCAACATACGCAGATTTCCGTCGACTTCCGATACGGGAAGGTCCTGAAAGAGACGGCTGGTGGCCGTCACCCCATAAATGATCAGGGGGATAAGGAGGGGAAACACCAGGATGGGGAGGAGAGTATCCCCCATGCTGGTTCCTGCCGATATGGCACTAAAGAGGGTACCAATCGCCACAAAACCGAGGATCCCCAGAAGGACTACGCCTGCCAGGGCAAGGGGATGCCCACCGAACCCCAGGCCGAAAAAGAGCGCAAATACTCCGAACACCAGCATGGTCACCGCCGTCAGGAGTATGAAGTTCGAGACCACCTTCCCAAGATATAGAGCATCCCGAGGAATGGGGCTCAAGAGTATGCCCTGGAAGGCCCCTTCTTCCTCCTCCAGGTGGAAGGTCCGGCCCAGACCGAGCATTCCGCCAAAAATGATGGTCATCCAGATCAAACCCGAAGCGATGGCCTGCGGTTCGACTACGGTAGGATCTATGGCATAATTGAAAAGTACCCCGACCAGGATGGTGAACCCGCCCATGGCTGCAATCCGCTCCCGGGTCCGGAGCTCCACCGCGACATCCTTCCAGACTATGGCAGCCAGCTGTCGGAGATATTCCATCAGCCCTCCTCCTCCACCCGTTCCCTGTAGGCGCGCTCGAAGGAATCCGCGTCGACTTCCGACCGATCCCCGAGGTATACGAACCGTCCCCGGACCTGGATCGCAACACGATCGGCTAATTCAAGACCCTGAGAGATGTTGTGGGTTACCAGGATGACGATCCTGTGCCCGTCTTTCAGGGAGGTCAGGACCTGCCGCAGCACCGCCGCGGCGTGTGCGTCCAGGCCAGTGTATGGCTCATCCAACAAGACAAAATCGGGATCGTGGAGAAGGGTTCGTGCCAGGGCCAGCCGCTGCCTCATCCCTCTCGACAGAGTTCGGGCCGCGCTCTTGGCCCGATCGGCGAGTCCCACCTGTTCGAGACGCTCCGGAATCCTTACTGAAAGGTCGCGGAGTCCGAAAAGCCTTCCGAAGAACCGGAGGTTCTCTTCCAGGGTCAGGTGCCCGTATAAGAAGGACTTGTGGGAAAGCACGCCAATGCGGCGATGCCACTCAGGATCCCCGGCCCGTAGCCGGGTTCCCCTTAGCATCACCTCCCCCGCTGACGGTTTGAGGCCCCCCGAGAGGATTCCCAGCAGAGTGGTCTTTCCGGCTCCGTTGGGCCCAAAAACGGTCATGAGCTGCCCCGCTCCCAGGGTGAAGCTCACACCGTCGACGGCTTGAATGGGCCCAAACTCCCGGGCCAATCCCGATGCCTCCAGGGCGGATCGCGTCAGAGTCGGGGGCTCGGAAGGCCCGCCTGGGGGGGATGAGGGAACCGTTGAGTCCACCGGGGTCCTGGTCTGGCCTACGAGGGTTGGAAGAATCCGCCGGAAAGGCGCGATCTCACGGTGGCTATCTCCTCCTCCAGTTCAGCGTCGGTCGGTCCTTCGAAAGGTCTGACAACCGTTTCCCTCTCCGCCTCCTCTTCCCTGATGGCCGAAACCGCTTCAGCCGAGATCTCCTTCCTCAGGGATTGGTAATCCTCCTCCCCAAGCTTCCCCATGGCGTATTCATACTCTGCGTCCCGAAGCTGGAGGAGAGACACCCTCTTTCTGAATTGGGCTTCGGAAGGCTCCCCGCCGGCACTCCAAAGGGGAGCCTCTTTCCCAGAGATGATGGGTTGAAGAATCAGGAAGACGGTGATGCCCACCAAGAGGAGAGCCCCGATTATGAGCATTGTCCAAGTCCTTGAGTCGCCAGCGGTCTCGGGCGCATTTCGTTTCTTCTACGCCGGAATGGCCTCGGCAGGAGTCGCCCTTGGAGACTCCGTCTTCGCCTCCGGCCCAGCCCGTCTGCGGACATCGGCAGCCG
>JBDHGR010000475.1:0-4066 GCA_039589815.1 Gemmatimonadota bacterium
AAAAGAGTTGGCCGTCATCTCCTTCTTCCAACTTCATGCCGAACCGCAGGCCGTGCTCGTCCAGGAAGTCCGAGATTTCTTTCAAGGATTTTTTCCCGAAGTTCTCGATCGCCAGCATCTCATCTTCGGTCCGTTGGACCAGATCGCCCAGGGTTTGAATGTCTTCCTTTTGAAGCGAGTTCCTGCTCCGGACCGAGAGCTCCGCAAGGTCTTCGATGGGACGGTTGAAGAGGTCCTGAAGTCGCTCCGGGACCGGAACCGCACCCGGCGGCGCAACCTGAGGGATGCCGCCCTCACCGAAATAAAGCATGTACTCCAGATGCTTCCGAACGAGATCGGATGCATACCGAACCGCCGACTCCGGATCCAACGAACCGTCGGTCTCCACGAAAAGAGCCAGGCGATCGAAGTCCGTCCGCTGCCCAACCCGGGTTTCCTCCACGGTGAAATTGGCGCGCCGGACCGGATTGTAGACAGAATCGATTCGAACCAGATCCACGGGAGAACCCCGAGGCAGCTCGTGTTGATCAGCCAGGACGAAACCTCGGCCCTTATTCACCAACAACTCGATCCGGAGATCCCGATCTTCCTCCAGAGTGAGGATGTGGTGCTCTGGGTCGAGAGCCTCCGCCGACCCTGTGACAGTGACCATAGAGGCAGTTACAGGTCCGGCTTTCTTTGCCACGATCTCAAGGGTTGCCTCGTCCACGTCGTCATCCAGCTTGACCACCAGGGATTTCAGGTTCTGGATGACCTGATGGACGTCTTCGACGACCCCCTGGATGGTCTGATGCTCGTGGACAACGCCGTCGATCCGGAAACCCCAGACTGCGGCCCCTCTCAGCCCAGAGAGAAGGACTCTCCTCACCGGGTTGCCGAGGGTGTAACCGAATCCCCGTTCCAGGGGCTCGATGATGAACTGGCCCGACCTTCCGTCTTCGGAAAGCTCTGCAATCTCAACGCGCTCGGGAAGCACCAGTCCAGTCAGATCTAACTCCACCGTATCCTCCGTGCCTTTTGGGGCAACAGTTTTCGACAACCGCTTCGGAAAACGCCTCTTGCACCCCTGCAACCGGGGTTTGGTGCCAACGGCTTACTTGGAGTAGAGCTCCACAATGAGCTGCTCCTGGGCCGCCAGCGGGATGTCCTGCCTGGTGGGCGTTCGGACCATCCGACCTACCCGGTTCTTCTCGTCCAGAGCGAGCCATTCCAGGAGCTCGGGACGGGTCCTTGACTCCAGGCTCTCTTCGATGAGGCCAAGTTTCCGGGACTTGGCCTTCACCGCGATCTCGTCACCAACCGAAACCTGATAGCTGGGAACGTCCACGATTCGACCGTTCACCTCCACATGCCGGTGCCTGACCAACTGCCGGGCAGCGGCCCGGCTTTGGGCAAACCCCATGCGAAAGACGATGTTGTCCAACCGGGACTCCAGAGAAATGATGAGATTGTCCCCCGTGATGCCGGTCTGGACCGCAGCCCGCTCGAACAGGTTACGAAACTGTCTCTCGCCCAGTCCATAGATCCTCTTGACCTTCTGCTTCTCCCGCAGCTGGCCGGCATAGTCAGACTGCTTTCGGCGCCGTGCCTGCGCAGGGCCATGATGGCCCGGCGGATAAGCCCGCCGCTCAATGGGGCACTTTTCCGTATAACACTTCGTGCCCTTGAGGAAGAGTTTCTGCCCTTCCCGCCTGCAGAGTTTACAAACAGGTCCGTTGTAGCGTGCCATCCCGTTCTTCGTTCCTCTCTATGCTTTTGCGATTCCGGCCTGGTCAGCTCGAGGGTTGCGCGTCAGACCCGTCGCTTCTTCGGTGGACGACAACCGTTGTGGGGAAGCGGGGTCACATCCTGAATCGATTTGATCTGGATTCCTGCCGCAGCCAAGGCTTGGATGGCAGACTCACGGCCGGATCCCGGCCCCTGGACCCTTACGCTGACCCGCTTTACGCCCAGCGCGGCAGCTTCCCGGCCGCATTGTTCCGCGGCGACCGTGGCCGCAAAAGGCGTAGATTTTTTGGATCCCTTGAATCCAGCCTTACCTGCGCTGGCCCAGGTGATCACGTTCCCCGACAAATCGGCAATGGAGATGTGCGTGTTGTTGAAGGTCGCCTTGATATGGGCAACACCCTCTGCTTCCACCACCTTCTTGACGCGTTTCGTTCGGGCCTGCTTCGGTTTTGCCACGCGTAACCTTCCTTGATGCGCTTCGCCAACCCCACTCGCTAACCAAAAACGGAGACGGCACCCATGAGGTTACATGCCCGTCCCCGGAAGTCTTTTTATTTCTTCGGAGCCTTCTTCTTCCCTGCGACCGGCCGCCGGGAGCCCTTGTGAGTCCTGGCATTTGTATGAGTCCGCTGTCCACGAACAGGAAGTCCCCTTCGGTGGCGCAGCCCCCGATAGCACCCGATGTCCATCAGGCGCTTGATGTTCATGGAGACCTCCGTCCGGAGGGCACCCTCGACCTTGAATTGGCCCTCGATCTGTTTCCGGAGGAGGTTGATCTCCTCGTCGGTCAGGTCATGGGCCCGGCGACTCGGATCGACTCCACAGGCGTCGAGAATCTTTCCTGCACGGGTCCGCCCGATCCCATAGATGTAGGTCAGGGCAACCTCGATCCTCTTGCCTCTGGGTAGATCAACACCCGCAATACGTGCCATCAGTTCGTCTCAGCGGTTCTCAGCAACAAAAAGCGACTCCACAGGGACAGCACCGGGGGTCAACCCTGGCGTTGTTTATGGCGAGGATTCCTCTTACAGATGACCCGGACCACTCCACGGCGACGGATCACCTTGCAGTGCTCACAGATCGGTTTTACACTCGCGCGTACCTTCATGGGAACCACCCTGGTTCGTTAATTATAGAGCTTAGAAGTATAACCGAATTGCCACGGGCCCTCAAGGCACTCAAAGGCAGCAATCCAAAGGGGTTCTCGCGTTTTTTTTGGCCGGATGTTCCCCTCCAAGTCAACCAACTCCGGGGTTCACCAGTGGACCCGGGAGGACCTCGTACCCTGCGGGCACCGAACCCGTGAGAACCCGGGGACCCTCCTGGGTCACGGCCACCGTGTGCTCGAAGTGAGCAGTCCGTCCCCAGTCGGCGGATATGACCGTCCATCCGTCATCCAGGGTTCGGATCTGATCCGTGCTGGCACCCAGCATCGGCTCGATGGCCAATACCATGCCCTCCATGAGCGATGGGCCCTGTCCGGTTTTCCCGAGATTGGGCACCTGGGGTTCTTCGTGTAACTCCTTTCCAAGACCGTGTCCCACCAGGTCCCGAATGATTCCGTACCCAGTTCCCCCGACCCTAGCCATGACGGCGGCACCGATGTCGCCGACGTGGTTCCCTACCACCGCCGCTTCCATGGCCAGATATAGAGCCTCTTCCGTGACTTCAAGAAGGCGTCGGGTCGCCCTATCCACCCTCCCAACCGGGTAGGTTCGGGCCGAGTCGCTGAACCATCCCTCCATCTTCACTCCGACATCGATGGAGATGATGTCCCCGTCTTTCAGCTTCCGACGGAAGCTCGGAATCCCATGAACCACCTCCTCGTTCACGGAGGTGCAGACGCTGCCGGGAAACCCGTATAGGCCTTTGAAGGCCGGAATGGCACCATCGTGGGAGCAGATGAACTCGTCGGCGAAACGGTTCAGCTCTCCAGTGCTCACCCCGGGCCGAATCCGAGACCCGATCTCATCGAAGAGGTCAGAAATGATGGCCCCCCCACGGGCGATGGTCTGAATCTCGGGCTCGGTCTTGAGCTGGATCATTTCGGCGCCGTCCGACCTGGGAGCCAGAATGGAGGTCCGGGCCGCCCTAAAGGGCCGCCAGGATCCCGCTCTGAATCTCCTCCACGGAGCCCTCACCTTTCCGGGGTGTCATCTGGCCGGTGTACGAGGGCGCCCCCGCACTTGTCACAAATACCTTCCTGGGAAGGGGCGTTCATAAAGACGTTGAAAACGCTCCCGCAATCCGGGCAGCTTCGGCGCCCGGCGATCCGCTTCACCAGGACTTCGTCTTCAGCCTCGAGGACCACCACCCGGTCCACAGCCCTACTCAGCTC
>JBDHGR010000476.1:0-3863 GCA_039589815.1 Gemmatimonadota bacterium
CCGGTGACCTGGGACGCCTGAGGTCCGACGGGTGCCTGGAGCATCTTGGGCGCACCGGACGCCGAAAAAAAGTGCTCGGCCATACCGTTGAGTTGGCCGAGATCGAGCTCGCGCTGCTTGATCTTCCCGAGGTCCGGGAGGCCGCCGTGATCCTGACGGACTCCGACATGGCCGGCCCACGTCTGGTCACCTACTACGTTCCGGCTCACTCCACCGGGCCGACGGTCACCGAGCTTCGGGAGGCGCTTGAACATCGAGTCCCTTCTTTCATGATCCCGACACACTTCATGGAGCTTCCGGCTCTGCCCTTGACGCCGAACGGGAAGCTCGACAGGGGCAGGCTACCCGCTGTGGGCCAGGAGCGACCAAACCTGGCCACGACTTATGTGCCCCCCAACAACCTCCTGGAGGAACAGATCGTTGGAATCTGGGAGGAGTTGCTGTCGGTAAGGCCCGTGGGAACCCGCGACGAATTCCTTGACCTGGGAGGGGATTCCCTCGCTGCGATGATCATGCTATCCCACCTCGGATCTGCGTTGGGGGAAGAGATCCCCACCGAGTGGCTTCTCGCTACCGGTACGGTGGAGGGCATCGCGGCGAAGATCCTCGACGAGCGCCCCCATCCGGCGCTCCCGGTGGTGCAGGTTCAAGAGGGCTCGGGGGGGCCTCCCTTTTTCTATGTACACGGGGACTACTGGAGCGGCGGGTACTACTGCAAGAGGCTGGCCCGTGAGATGGGCGACCACGTCCCCTTCTTCGCGATCCCGCCCAGCGGCATGAATGGCCACCCCCTAGCACCCTCCTACGAAGAGATGGCGGAGCAGCACCTTCCTGCGGTGCGCGGCATCCAAGCGGAAGGCCCGTACTACCTCGGGGGGACGTGTAACGGTGGCCTCGTGGCCTATGAGATGGCCCGCCGCCTCGTTGCCGAGGGTGAGGAGGTGGCCTTGCTGGCCCTGTTCGTGGCTTCGGCGCAGAACCTGCGACTAGGTGGCCTGAGACGGGTGTCGAAAAGGGTGTCGGGGTGGCTGGGGCTTTCGCCGGAGGGGCGAAGGGCCCTGCTCCGGGGTCTTCTCAGGGTAGAGCACGGACTGACGGTGCGGGGACCCCTGGGCTTCCTCGGAAACGCCTTACGAAAATCCGCGCGTTTGCCCTTCGACCTGATTCGTCGACCAGGAGTCTCGGCCGCATCCTCGACCCCGGTGGCTACCCTTGGGGACCACTACAGGAGCCTGGACGTGGAGTACCTCCCGGGTCCCTACCCCGGCAGGATTACGCTTCTGTGGCCCAATGACGAGCTCGAGACCGCCGAGGAAGCCGCGTCGTGGTGGCGACAAGTATCGCCGGAGGTAGAACTTCGGAGAATCCCCACCGGCCACTGGGCCTGCCTCACCAAGGACGTGTCGCTGTTGGCCAGGGAAATCGAGTCGTGTCGGGCGGTCGGTCACAGGCTGCGGCGTCCTTGAGGTGGTGGATCATCTCGGGAACAGGCGGGTGCCGAGGTGTGTTTCCTTTTTACCTGACCTGTCAGGCACCTTGTGCCGGTGGAATCGCGCTTCCTCAACCTTAAAGGCCTAATGAGGCGTTTTTTCTCTGTTCTATCTGTATTTGCCCTTGCAGCATGCCTCTCCGAGTCCACCACGGGTCCGCGCGATCCGTCGGACCAGGACTCGGACCACTCACTGCCCTATGAGGCTCACAAGGCGATCCTCTTCTCCCCGGGGCTCTGGGCGGACGTCTACGTTCCCACGGAAGGGTCGGGTCCGTTTCCGGCCGTGGTCTTGATCCATGGTGGGGGCTGGTCCGGTGGAGATCGAGGCGATTTTCTACCGGAGGCCGTTCACCTCGCATCCAACGGGTTCGTGGCCGCTGCCATCGACTACCGCCTGGCTCCCGCCCATCCCTTTCCGGCCGCTCTCCAAGATGCCAAAGCTGCCGTCCGTTGGCTTCGTGCCAACGCCGATAGCTATACGATCGAACCCGCCCAGATCGGTGTGGTGGGAAGCTCTTCGGGTGGGCACCTGGCAGCCATGGTTGGTACGACGGCCGGTGTTGCGGAGTTCGAAGGGGAGGGGAACCCGGCGTTTTCCAGCGAAGTCCAGGCTGTGGCTGCCATCAGTTCCCACCTCGACCTCCCCGGGCTCTGGCGGAGCGGAACAGGCCTGGGGATCCTGGCCATCGAGCGTTTCCTGGGTTCAGGGTATCGACAGGACCCGGCCCTTTGGGCGATCGCTTCACCCATCACCTATGTGAGCCCAGGCTCGGCGTCGTTCCTGCTCCTTCATGGGACCGAAGACACAAGAGTGCCCTTGGCCCAGGCTGAAGCGATGAGAGAAGCCCTCGTAGCAGAGGGTGCCCACGTGGAGGTGTTCTTCGCTTCTGGGGCCAATCACGGGTTCTTTTTTTCCTCCATCTGGAACCTACCCAGCATGGAGGTGATTACGGACTTTTTCACCCGGATGTTGAACCAGTCGGGCTGATCAAGCCTCCACTCCGGAGCCGAAAACCTCCCGCGCCGGGAAGTACCGCTTCACCCACCACAAGGTTCCGAGCCACGCCGCACCCCAGCTGACCACGTAAAGGATCATGAGTGTGCCGCTGGCCATATCCCCGAGATTCCGCATGGCGAAGTACGTGAAGCCGAAGGTAATCCCTACCGAAAGGAGCACACTCAGAAGACATCCGGCCCCCACGCCCGCGAAGAAGTACTTGTTGAAGAACTTCACGGCGGCCCTCCCCTGGACGAGGGTGGAATCCATCACTTCCCATATTGGAGATGGGTATGCCTTTAACCTAGTTACATGGTCGTACCGACTCAACCGCCCGGCGGATCGGCGTAGTCGTACCGGCCCATGAACCGCTGGAGTTCGGGCCCGATCTCCGACTCGGCCCGCAGGGTCTCGAGATACTCGAGCTTTCTTGGATCCTTTCGCCAGCGGCCGATGGTCGAGGGATCGAAGTTCCTGATCGCCCCCAGGTGTTGGGAAAAGCGGTCAACGGCAGCGAGTCTCTCGAGATTGTCTCTCAACTTGCCGATGGACTCTACGTGTGGTCGGAGGTTCAAAGAGAATCTCGTGGCGATGGTGCCCGTAGCGGTTTCCGGATCCTCGACCAGATCCTCATATCTCACCGTGAGCTTTTGTGGGTATCCTTCCAGCCGGGCAAACAGCTCGTCGGCCGCCGTGATGCTGGCCATCCATCTCCCGGGTTCCACGTAGTAAGGCCGCGTTTCAACGCTGGCGCTCTGGCTTGTGAGCACAGCTCTGGGGTCGCGTACGATGTTTATGATTCCGATACGCTCTCGCAGGATACAATCAACCAGAGGTTGGAGCCGCCCGGTATGGAACCAGCCGTAGTCCCGCTTGGTGACCAGATGTACGGGAGATCGCCGGAGGAGGTTCTTGAGACACAAGGAACCGCTCTCTTTGAAGGAAGGCGCTGAGACGGCTGAGACCTCTTCATCGATCAGGATGGTGTTGGCATAGGCGAGCATGGAATAGTGGAGCATGGTGGTTCCGGAGCGGGCACATCCAACGATGTGAATCCGTTTGATTCCCCCGGCCTTCAGCAGCCATGCGCGCAGGTTCAGTTTAACTGAGTGAATTCCCGTGAGAGGAGAAGGGGCTTGATCCATATGCGCTCTGATTCCGATGGGTGAGGGTTGGATGTAGGGAGGGAATGATAGGGGCCTGCTGCACCGCGCGAAATGCTCCGGCCCCGTGGGAATTCCGCCCCCCTGCCCCCTGAACGATTCGTTTGCCCCGAAACAGGGCATTTCCTAGCTTCGGGGCCGGCGGAAAGGAATGACGCTGATATGATGAGAAACTGGAAGACGGTCTCGTTCGCTGTCGCTCTGTCTGGCA
>JBDHGR010000477.1:0-3862 GCA_039589815.1 Gemmatimonadota bacterium
GACCCAGGGTCCTAGGAAACCCTGTCCCATCCGCTTTCACCGGGTCACGGAATCCGTGAATTCTCGTCCAACCACCCGGAGCGTGGGAATACGATGCGGTGATTAGGCCAGTGGAAGCATGGAGGATCCTCAACGAATCCAGGCTGGCGAACCCCAACGACACGAAACCTCCTGCAACGCCTTTGACACCGACGAACATTTCCGTCCCGGATCGTTTTAGGAACAGGGCTTCGCCCCCAGGAAACGGCAGTTCGAGGGCGTCAGCCCACTCCTCCGGGGACAAAGCGCCATCAAGAACCGGCTCTGCTCCGGCGGGTACTCGAATCGCTTGCTCCTGGGGTAGAGCGAGAAGCGCCAAGAGGATTTTGGCACGGAGACCACCCGACATCTCAGGCTCCTCTCAGAGTGCGCTAACGGTTTGATTCTGCGGCGGAGCAGTTGGCTGCGAACGCCGCGAACCGAAAGCAGGGGCCACCGGAGTAACCACCGTCGGCAACATCTGCGTGTTATGGGGTGCTCTCCTTGCGGAACACCGCCTCGTTGCTATGTGGGTCGGCGTCAGAGTCTTTCCCCTCAGATTCAGGATGGCGTGGGATTCCTTCCCTTCACCGGACTCTCGATCCAATGCCAGAGCGTGGCACCGGCCAGCAAAAACAGAATCCAGTCCAAAGGGATCCTGTAGCGCGGCATATAGATGATGACATAGTAGGCGAGCGGGTAACAGATTAGCGGCGTAAAGAGGGCTGCCCGTTGCGGGGGTGTCATTCCCGGGAGTGAGCACCAGGCACCCAACAACGCCAGGATGGTGAGGGCCGTGACCGCTAGGGCAGTCCCGGGTTGGTGAAGAGGTCCTACCCAGAACTGAGTTGTCCGCGAGGCGGTCAACATGAGGAAATCCCAGGGATTGCCAGTTATCCAATTGACGGCCTCGGCCTTGGCCCGTCGCATGTACTCCGCCTCACCCAGCTCTTGGACCAGGCGCGCCTCCACAGGGTTGGACCGCGGGTGCCGGTACTCTCAATAGCACGCACATTCTTCTCCAGGTGACCGGTGGCGCCCTCGTGGTTACCCATGCGCAGTTCCAGGCCCAGGTTACCGCGGATGAACATGACCTCATCGAAAGCCGTGTAGTTTCGCCACCCCCATGGCGCGCAGGCGACGACCATCCCCAGGATCATGGCCCCTGAGAGAAGCCACTTCCTCCGATCCCGACTCCACCACAACTCGAAGGTCATCCAGCCCAACACGACGGGCAGCAGGACCGGTTGTAGGTGATATGTGATCCCGCTTGCGGCACCGAGTAGGAGGGAGCCGCCGAACGAGCCGAGCCCTGAAATCCAGCGACGAAGAAACATGATGGCCATCAGGCCGATGACGATGCCTGCGATCTCTTCGCCGTTCCCACCACCCACCACGATCAGGGAACCTACCATGCCGCCAAGCACACCAGCCTCTCTGCTGAGCCCGAGTCTCCGACCAAACCAGGGTACCAGGGCGTACAGGGCTGAGAAGGCCACGATGCTGAATAGCCTGGCCGCGTAGCCGCCGGCCAGGCCCATCCCGAAAAGGCCCCAGAACAGAGCCAGGATCCCGGGGACGAGCGGGGGCAGATGGGCAGTTGGTCCGGTGGGAAACATGTAGGGATCCGCAAATTCGCCACGCTCGACCAGCGAGGTCGCGATTGCGGTGTCCTCCCAGCGATCATGTGGGAGGATGCGGCGCTCTGGAACCTGGGCCAGGAGGAAGACCCGGGCGGAGAAGCCCAACAGGAAGATGATAATGAACGCTCGGAACGATGATCGAGCCATCCAGATCACGGCAACTCGCAGTGGTGCCATGGGCAACTCTAATCAAAGAGGGAGAAGCCAACTCAGAATCTTAATACCTGTTGGATCCACACCGGATAACGGGTTGCGTTTCTGCTGCTGTGCAGGATGCTAGCAGACGCCCGGAAGCTCAAGGAAGGCGCTCCCGGACTCCCCACCGTCGGCAGCAAACGCGGGCTATGTCGCTCGGTCGGCGGCCCAGCCCACCGCGCACAGCTCAACCGCATCCTCCTTCCCTCTCAACGCTACCGGCCCTAACGATTCGACTGTGTACTCGGGGCCAATCTCTAACGCTGCTACTAGCTCTGCTGACACGAGCAAGGGTCGATCGAACTCGTTGCACTTCGCCTGGATTCGCGCGGCCGTGTTCAGGACGTCACCGTTGTAGACGATCTCACTCTTCAGTTCCCCGATCTGGGCAGTGATCACATCACCGGCATGTACCCCAGCCTTGAAGTCGGGTGCGACACCGAATTCTGACAAGAAACGGGCCCCGTGAAGTCGCATCTGTTCGCGGATCAGGAAGAACACCCGCAGACAGTTCGACTCCTCGAGACCGCTGCGCATCTTCCAAGTCAGCACCACCTCGTCTCCCACATACTGGTAGATCCCCGCGTTCGTCTCGAGGATCGGCCCAGACATCTCCGAGAAATAGGTGTGCAGGAATTCGAAGTAGCGATCCGCTTCCATGCCATCGGCCAATTGCGTGGAACCCTTCAGGTCCAAGAACATGAAGATGCGCGACTCGTGTCTCGGGTGGTGATACCGACCCGTGACGTACCCCAGCAACACTCCTGGCCCCAGGAGTCGATCGAGTTGCACGAAGAATAGCAGGAAGGCGATCACCCCAAGGCCCTCCATAAGCGGGCTCACCAGCTCGGGACCAAAGATGGCCGCAGCATACTCTGCCCAACTGATCCCGTCGATCATGACGTCCAGAATGTTGAGAACGGCGAAGGCCAGATACATAAGGCAGACAATAGCGACGGACTTCGCCAGAAGATGTGACAGAAAGCCAAGGCTCTTGAGCTTCGTGCGGAGCCAGAACAGTTCTGCGATCCCAACGACGAATCCAGATGCGAAACCGAGCATGAAGGTGCCCGGCACCAGCGGTTCTCCGTGAAGCAGGCGCAGTGCCACCGAGAATGGCACGGCAGCCACTCCCAACTTTACCGAGGCTGTGATCCTCCGGCGGGTGAATGCCCTCATTCCCTCCCCAATAAGTTCGGAGACCTGAGATCCTGGCGTGGCCTGTCACTCGGATACCTGGGGCCCATTCTCAACCCAAAAGCGAGCAACAGAATTCCTTTTCTCTCACCCAACTTTACCCGTCCGCACACCTGACCTGCAACCTCGACACGGCCGTGCTCCGCGAAAACCCCGTCCACTCGGATTCTCGGGGTACTTTGAGTCGCTTTCGACTGGACTTTATCCCTCGACCTGATCGCTCCGGGATCACCTTGTGCCCTTTCCGGGTCAGATCAGAACCGGAATGGTGAAATCCCTATCTTCAGGTACTGCGACGGTTACAGCCTCAACCCGAACGGAGGCAGGGACTTCGACCATCACGGTTTACAAATACACCTTTCATCCGCGACCTGGGTTTCCCCCGATTAGACCTCCCTTCGTTCTACTCCCCCGCACCGCTGATCCCCGCTTCCAGGCCCTGCAGGAGCGGTATCGGGATGATGTGGAGCGTTGAGGTCGGACTGGGAGTAGAACCTCAAGCACGGCTCCGGCCGGGAACCGAAGGCGTTGGTGCATGGCTCGGGGGTGAGCACAGATTCCCCCCTCCCCCCAGGCTGTTCTCACCCCACTTTGACGCTGTCGGGCATCCCTAGCCTGGTCATCGTGTTCAGGATCTCGCAGGCGAGCCTGACCTCGGCTCGCTGGCTCCCGAGAGATCGGCTCCTCATCCTCTGACCGAGGATGGCCTTGTACCGGAACACCGCGTTCTCCCCCAGGCTCCGCCTGCTGTAACCCGAACCGGCGTACCACTCCTGCCGTCCGAGCTTTCGCATCGACCGGATGTTCCG
>JBDHGR010000478.1:0-3813 GCA_039589815.1 Gemmatimonadota bacterium
GTCTCTGAGAGCCGGCCGATTGAGTCCGCTCTGCTCCAGGGCCCTCACCACCAACCTCACCGCATCGTAGGAATATGCAGCCATGGGCGTCGGAGCCAAGCCGTAGTGTGCCCGGTACGCCTCATCGAAGGCGGAAAAGGCAGGGTTCTTCTCTTCCCTGAACGGCAGAACGGCCAGCACATCTCCGTCATAGTGGCTCGCGACCTCCCGCGGGGCGAATCCAGGGATCCATGGTACCAGAAGGGGGGCGCACACCCCTTCACGGGACAGCTGGCCAATCAAATCGAGCATGTCAGCCCGGGGCAAGCGGAGAACCAAGGCGTCCGGATCGAATGAGCGCACGCGTTCTGCCAGCTTCGCATGATCGGCAGAGTGGGTGACTTCAAGATGAAATACGGGAGTCACCCCGGCGGGACCCAGCCGATCAAGAACAGCGCTTGCGAAGGTGCGGCCATCGTGGTCGGCTGAAGTGATAAGGCCCACGTTTCCCAAGGACCGGGGCAGGATTCCCTCCTGCACCAGGACGTCGGCCTGGGCCTGGTCATCGGGGGGCAGGCGAAAGATCCAAGGAATTCGGATGTGTGTAAGGCTTGGATCGGCGGATACGGGAGCCACCAGGGGCGTCCATGCCTTGGTGAGTACCTGTTCTGCGATGTGGGTCGCAACCCCGTCCACAGACCCCAAGACAGCCCAAACGCTATCCTCATAAGCCAGGCGAACCACTTCCTTGGCCCCCCCGCTCCAGGGATCAGTGGCCCAACGCACCACCAGCCGGAGGGGAGTGCCTCCAACCCCTCCCGCCATGTTCACCTCCTCGACAGCGAGCCTGGCCCCCAGGGCGGCATCGCTCGAGTCGGGAGCAAAGAGCCCGATCCGCACGTCACTCAACTCCGAGGGAGTGAGTGTCACGCCACGCCACCCTGAAAAATCAACTGGTGTGTCCAGCACACCTGGAGGCTCGCGTGAGGGTATCTCCTCCTCGGTGTAGAACTCCCAACGGCCGGACTCCAGAACCGCGAGGGCGGCTGGGCTCCGGTCGCTGAATACGGCATCGTACTCCTGCATCCCGGTGACGCCGTGATAGGTCTTCGTGGCGGCCAGTTCGTCACGGATGAGCGCCCGGTTCAGCCCCGCCTCCTCGATGGCCTGAACGAGCATCATCATCCCGTCGTAGGCGTGCGCGGCGTAGGTTTCGGGTGCCGCCCCGTATGAATCGGTGAAGTCCCGCACGAACTCCGCATACCGTGGGTCTTCGCTCGTGGGATCGTAGGGATACCCGGCTGCCACCTTCCCGTGGTCGGGTCCCACGATGCCGATGAACTCCTGGGTCACCATGCGGTCGCTACCCAAGAACCACTGATCCATTCCCATTTCCCGCATCTGCTTCAGGATCAGCGCCGATTCCAGCGAATTCCCATAGGTGATGACCGCTTCCGCGTTCAGGGACGCGATTTGCTGGAGCTGTGAGGTGAAGAGGGTGTCACCTTCTTCGTAGCTCAACTCGACGACGAGGGGATGGCCCAGGCGGGTCGCCGCATCTCGGAACTCGTCGATGTTCACCCGTCCGTACCGATTCACCGCTCGCAAGGCGGCCACCCGCTCCAGCCCGAGTCTCCTGAACACGAAATCAGCCAGCAGATAGCCCATCTGCCGATCGTCGGTGATGTTGCGAAACACCCAGGGAATGTTGGTTTCAACCAGCGTGGGATCGGTGTCCGCCGTGTTCATGACGGGGACCTCGGCTTTCAGCGCCGCACGGATGCCGATGTGAGTGTTCGCGCCGTCGACGGTTCCCAGGATCGCCCAGACCGAGTCCTCATAAGCGAGCCTGATGAATTCCCGGCCGGACGACCGCCAGTTCCCGTTGTCGTTTCGGACCACCAGTTGGTAGGGGACCTCTCCGCGGTAACCGCCCTCTGCGTTCGCCTGGGCCACGGCGAGTTGTGCGCCCTGGAGCATCTTTATCCCCATGGGCGCCAGATGGGAGGCCGTATATCCATCCCAACGGGCCTGTCGCTCGTTGACCCTCAGCACCACCTCACCGGGGCCGCCGACGGATTCGGCTACGGATCCGATGATGGGACCCACCAACCCGACCTTCACCGTCGTTGGGCGGTCGGGCTCGGGGATATGCCGCCCGTAGCCGGGGTACTCCAGCTCGGTCAGGAAGAACGTCTTGTAGGGTTCTTCGAACCGAGAATAGGGTCTCAGCTCCGACGGAATCCTGGCATAGACTCCCGTGTCCGGCGCCTGAACCTGCGGCGGGCCGGTTCGAGACTCCGGTGGCTGCCGGCCCGAGCACGAGCACAGAACGGCAAGCCCGGCGATCAGGAGGCGACGGGGTTTCATCGGACTCCTTCGTAGAAGGCCGTTCCGACTCCGCGGGCCAACCCGTGGCCGGTTCCGATCCACACATCGGCCCCCACGAGGGCCACGCTGATCACGAAATGGTTCGGCAGGTCCAGGTTTGTGGGCACGGCTCTGACCTCGTCCCCGCCCACCATGACGTGCGCAGTCCATGTGGCCGCATCTTCGTCGTCACGCTGGTAGGTGACCCAGGTATCACTGGCGAAGTCCGCCAGCACAGCCAACCCCTTGTCCGTTCCGCTGTAGCTCGACGTGCCGCTCCGACCCACCGTCTGATTAATGAACGCGCTAGGGAGTCCGCTGTCATGATCCAGGTACCCACGCCAGTTGCGTCCATCGTAACGGCTCAATCCGAAGTATGTGGACGCCCACAGCACCTGGTCTATGTAGGAAACGGAGGTGGTAATGGCATGAATCAAGCCGTCGTCTCTATAGAGATCGATTTCCATCTCGCCGTCCGGATCGAGATATTCCTTCCACGTCTCCGAGGCTATGTCCCATTCCAGTACCCCGCCGCCCCACACGGCGAAAAAAACCTTTTCTTCTCCCGCAGCCACGTTGTACGTCCACACCTCCTCCATGGGCGCGTGTTCCTCGTTGAACACGGTCCACTCGCCGGTCACCTGATTGTACCGGCTGATTCCCGCCGTCGAGGCGATCCAGACATTGTCTCCCTGAACATCGATGCCGTAGGACACGTCGTTCAGAAGGCCGCTGTTCGTCTGGGTGAAATGCTCGAACCTGCCGCCACTCAACCGAGCGACACCCTCCCCGAAGAGGGCAATCCACAGATCTCCCCTTTTATGATCCTTGGCGATGCCCATGATCACTCTCCACGGCAGCCCGTCTGCCTCGGTCCAGCTCTTCCAGGTGCCGTCATGGTACAGAACCAGGCCCCCCTCCGTACCGATCCACAGGCTGTCCCCGTCCGCCTCGAGGAAGAAGATGTGGTCGTTGATCAGCGCTCCGTTCGTCGACTCGGAGGTGAACGACTCCCATTGGGTGTATATGTATGGTTCGCCGGCTGGGTCCACCGCGGTTTTCGGAGCACCTTCGGACTGGCCCCAGGCACCCGAGGCCCAAAACACCGTCAGTGTGGCTACAAAGAGTGCGTGAGACCCCATCATCGTCATAAGGTCTTCAGGTACTCGATCAGGTCGTTCAGCTCGGCTTTGGTCAAGTCGTTCGTGCGACCGTGAGTATCGCCCGGGTTGTAGAGGGTCCAGATTTCCTCCAATGAATGCGCCCTGCCGTCGTGCAGGTAAGGCGCCGAATCATAGATATTGTTCAGATGGGGGACGTCGAACTCACTGTGGGTGTCGAGATGAGACGCCGTGCCAACGTCATGCATGCTCCGGTCGGTGAAGTAGGGCGGAGCATGACAGACTACACACCGCTCGGTCGGTGCGAGCTCATTACCCGACTTGTCATACAGGCGCTCGAATA
>JBDHGR010000479.1:0-3805 GCA_039589815.1 Gemmatimonadota bacterium
GGCACATCTTCCGAATGCCCGATCTCCTTCTTTCCTCCACGAACCTGCAAGGAAGCCGGGAAGAGATCGTATCCGAATGCCCGATCTCCTTCTTTCCTCCACGAACCTGCAAGGAAGCCGGGAAGAGATCGTAGTTGAGGTACAAGCGCGTATGGACCGTCACCAACTCCGCTCTGTTGCGGAGACGAAAAAGATCCAGGCAGGAGGCCGATGATGGCGGACGAACACAGCAGGCGCGATTTCGTGAAGCTATCAATGGCTGCCGGGGTCCCCCTGACCCTGGCTGCTTCGCCGCAACCGGCCTTGGTGCAACGGGGCGGTCTTCATCACCGATTCCATCCCGGCAGAAGTCACGAAAGAGGTGCTGAACATCCCCGACCGATTCACCCGGGTCTGCATCACACCGATCGGGGTGCGGTGGCCTGGCCCGATTCTCCGGAAAAGAAGGACCTGGACGAGTTCATCGTTCTCGAACGGTTCTAGCAGGCGGAATGTCTCTCTTCACCAACCTGGGCAGGTGCCAGGGGTGCTTCCGGAGGTGTGTGGCAATCGGTGGCGGCACAGGTGGGTTGGCCCGAGCCTTTCCCGGCGGCTCCGGCCACTTGAAATCCAGGTGCTCGACGCTGCCCGGATCGACCATGGCCGCCAGTGCTTCAAGCATGGCCCGCAACACCGCTGTCTGACCTCGTCCATCCCCGGGTCTCCCCAAAGTTCGGCCGAATGGGTACTCGATCCCCACCAACCTCGGCACCCCTACCGCAGCCGTCAGCTCCGGAACGTTGGACAGACACAGCGTCGAAAACCCGGCAGCTTCGATCTCCCGCCCGACCAGTCCCACGGACCAGCAGCAGATAGGTCAGGTGGGCACCAAGAGGACCACGTCGGCTTCGTCCGCCTGAAGATCCTTGATGATCAGTTTTGTGGTTTCCTCGATCAAGATGGTAGGATCGGTGGTGTATCCCATGAATGAGTAGTGGCGCGGCGAGGACCGACCGATCTCTCCATCGGCTTCGAGCTCATCCAACCGCTTCAATGGAAAAACGCAGTTCAGGTCCTCCCGTGCGAAGCTGGGATCGATGTGCAAATGGTAGATCTCCACATCTTCGGCGGTGGCTGCCCTTGGAATGATCCGATACGAGGGATCCCCCCGCCACGGATCCTTCCTTTCCCCTTCCTGATCGAAGGGGATGTCCGTTTTCAGCGCGATTCCTCCGGAGCTGATCAACGCAACGGTACAGTCTTCCAGAGGCTTCCCGAGAACCGTCCAGGGAACCTCCCGGGAAGGTTCGTTGGCGGCCCAAGCTTTCAGAACCTTTCGGGTGACAAAGTCAACAAAGCGCCACGAATCGACCGGGTTGGTCATGAGACTCACAAGGGGTTTGGGTTGATGCCGGAGCACACATCAGTATCTGATATCCGTCCGAAGAAGCGTTCTTGGAATACTCTGCTGTGGAGATCCTGAAAGGCAAGGGCTGCACGATGGGATGGGTACTCTGCCTTGCCTTCCGCTCACCGCCCATGGACATTGGCTGACCGGGTCAACCACTTCAACACCTCCCAACCAAAGAACCCATGGCCCTTTTCTCTGATAGAACCACCCTCATCGACACCGAGAACGCGTTCAGGGTCGGTCCATACATCTCTGGCCTGGAACAGGCGGGGAACAAGGTCATCAAGGCCAACTTCGGCGAACCGGATTTCCCACTTCCGAGGCACATCGCCGCCGAAGTGAAGCGGCAGATCGACAACGATCTCACCCACTACGTCGATCCCCAGGGTATCCTCCCCCTCAGGGAGGCCGTGGCCGCCTACATGGGCCCGCCTCGGGGCGTGGATATCACCCCGGACCGTGTTGTCGTCTTCCCGGGAGCCAAACCCCCCATCGGGTTTTGTCAGCAGACCTACTGCAATCCGGGCGACGAGGTCATATACCCCAGCCCAGGCTTCCCAATCTACGAGTCCTTCATCAGGTACGTCGGGGGGGTTCCGGTACCGCTCCATCTCGAGGAGGAGAACGGTTTTGCGTTTTCCGGAGAGGATTTGGCAGGGCTCATCACCGAGCGGACCAAGCTCATCTTCATTTGTTTTCCATCCAACCCCACCGGAGGGGTGGCCTCTCGGAGAGAGCTGGAGAGCATCGCGGCAGTCATCGGAAAGAACGCCCCAGCCGACTGTCGGGTCTACTCGGACGAGGTCTACGAGAACATCCTCTTTGATGGAAGTGAGCACGTCTCCATCGCGGAGTTTCCAGGGATGGAGGAGAGGACCGTTCTGGTGTCCGGAGTTTCCAAATCCTATTCCTGGACCGGGGGACGTATTGGCTGGGCAGTGCTCCCTACCGTGGAGGAGGCTCAGGTCTTCAAGAACCTCAACATCAACTATTTCTCGTGTGTTGCTGCCTATAACCAGATGGGTGCAAAGCTGGCCATCGAGTCTCCGGAAAGCCCACCCGAGATCCTGAAGATGGTTTCAGCGTTCCAGGAACGAAGGGACCTGGTGGTGGCAGGTCTGAATGACATCGAGGGGATCTCGTGCCAAACGCCGAAAGGCGCGTTCTATGTATTCCCGAACGTGGGCGGGGTGTGTGAAGACCTGGGGGCGGTTGAGGCTTTCGACCGCCTCCCTGACCAGGAAAAGGAAAAGACCAGTCCCTCCACCCTCCTCCAGATGTTCCTCCTCTTCCGGTATCAGGTGGCCACACTGGACCGCAGGTCGTTCGGGAAGGCCGGTGCCGAGGGAAAACACTTCCTCCGAATCTCCATTGCCACCGGCCTCGATGATCTCAAGGAGGCCGTGGACCGCATCGAAAGCGCAGCTCGGGACAGAGACGGATTCGCCGCCTTCATGGAATCAGGGGAGCCGCTCTCCTGACACGTTAACACCCAAAGATCCCCGCGTGCCCTTCTGGCCCGGTCGTAGCTTCCAGGGGCGAAAGGTGACCCCACCCTCGGTCACGCCGTCTTTGCCTTCTGGGTAGTCTTCTGACTCCATTCCAGCCTGGAACGAAGTGCCTCGAGTTCCTCCGTGGAGATGGGGTATTGGTGCTCCGGGCCAGGAAACTCGCCGTTCCGCACCTCGTTACGGTACGTTTGAAAGGCCTCGGACATGATCTCCGAGAGGTTCGCATACCGCCTCACGAACCGTGGTGTGAATGCCTCGAACAGCCCCAACACATCGTGAACGATCAACAGCTGCCCGTCGCACGCACCTCCAGCCCCGATGGAGAGGACGGGGATACTCACCCGCTGTGTGATCAGTTCGGCGATTTCAGCTGGAACCGCCTCGATCAAGAGGGCGAACGCCCCGGCGTCCTCAATGGCCTCGGCGTCACGGATCAACCCTAGGGCGGATTCCATATTGCGCCCCTGAGCGCGCAGCCCCCCCTGCTGCGTATAGGATTGAGGCGTGAGTCCGATATGCCCCATCACCGGGATGCCCGCATCGGTGATGGCCGCGATCCGCGCCACCATCCTTACACCCCCTTCCAGCTTGACCGCATCCACGCGCGCCTCTGACATGAACCGCCCGGCGTTCCGGACGGCCTCCTGATCCGAGGGCTGGTAGGACATGTAGGGCATGTCTCCGATCACAAAAGCGTACTGGGTGGCGCGGGTCACTGCACTACTCAGCGTGATCATTTCGTTCATCGTGATCTGCAGGGTGGTCTCGTGGCCCAGTAGGCACATCGCTGCGGAGTCGCCAACGAGGATCAGCTCGATGCCGGCTCGATCCTCCAGCAACGCCGTGGGATAGTCGTAGGCGGTGAGGAAAGAGATCTTCTCGCCCCGACGCTTCAGCTCGTTGA
>JBDHGR010000480.1:0-3795 GCA_039589815.1 Gemmatimonadota bacterium
CATCTCGCCCTGGACCCGCTCCAGGTTCCGGACCAACTCGGCCGCTTGGGCTTCCGCCGAAGCCGCCTCCCCTTCCAGGTGGGCCTGCCGGCGGGTGAGGTCACGGAGCTTGGATTCTGAACCCCCCAGATTCTCTCGGAAAGCCTCCAGGATCTCTCGTGCGCCCCTGGCCGCTTCCGCCCTCAGCCCCCGCTGCGCTTTGATCGCCTCCAGCTCCGCGGCCATTTCACCCTCTGCTGAGCGGAGCGTGTCGACCTCCTTCCCCACCCGGTCGATTCGTTCCTTGATCTCCTCCCTCTCCCGGGCAATCTGGGAGAGACGCTTTCCTGCGGAGTTTGCCCGCTCATCCGCCACGGCCAGATCCCGCTCCCACCGGATAAGTTCCTGTCTGATTCCGTCGACTCTTTCGGCTGCCTCCCGGCGGGTTTTCTCGACTTCGACTTGGCGGAGTCGCAGGGTCTCGAGCTGAGCCTCGGCGGCCCGCAGCTCTGCAAGGAAACCTTCCCCCAGCTCCCGATCCCCCGCCAGCTCCCTTTCTACCTGGTCCAGGCGGGTTCTCAACTTCTCCAACTCGAGCCGGACCACGGCGACCTCGACGGCCAACCGGCGGTCCCTGAGGGCGTGGTATCGTTGGGCTTTTCCTTTCTGACGGGCCAGCGACCTGACCTTCGACTCAACCTCGCCGATCACATCGTCAAGACGCTGAAGGTCCAACTCCGCCCGCTCAAGACGTCGAAGTGCCGCCTTGCGACGATCCTTGTACTTGCCGATCCCTGCCGCTTCCTCGAACAAGCCTCGACGCTCCTCGGCCCGGTCGGACAGGATGGCGTCGACCATCCGGTTCTCAATAATGGCGTAGGCGTTGGCACCCAGGCCCGTGTCACGGCAGAGGTCCAGCACATCCCGCAGGCGACAGGAGGTGCGGTTGATGGAATAGTCGCTCCCCCCGTCCCGGTAGACGGTACGACCGAGCTCGACCTCTTCGAAGGGGACCGGAAGGGAGGCATCCTCATTGGATACCAGGAGCGAGACCGAGGCCCTGTTTACCGGGCGCCGGTTCACGGTGCCCTGGAAGATGGCCTCCTCCATCTTGGCACCTCGGATCGCGGTGGGCCGCTGCTCGCCCAGAACCCAACGCACAGCGTCGCCGATGTTCGACTTCCCACAACCGTTGGGGCCCACGACGGCCGTGATCCCCTCGTGGAAGTCGATCTCTGTGGAATCGGCGAAAGACTTGAACCCGTGGACGCGGAGGGCTTTTAGCTTCATTCCGGGGAGCGACCCCGCCGTTCAAGAAAGGGTAGGTCGCGGAATCCGTTCCCCCGGAGGTTCAGCTGCCACCACCTTGCAGCCTGCGGCCCGTCAAATGCCCCGGAGAGGATTTGGTGGGCCTCTGTGCCGTCCGGGTATGTGACGTGGACGATATACCCGAGGGCGCCGTCATCCTCTGCGGAGGTCAGAAACTCCTGAGCTTCCGCCAGGGTCTCAGTTTCCCCGAGGAGGAAACCCCTGGGAGTTAGGCGAATCGGCCAGCTCTCCGGGTCTTCCCTCGAGAAGACCTCTCCTAATGGCCCCCTGAGGTTCTCGGCTTCGACCACATCCGCCGCCGGACCCGCAAAAAGGGCATAAGAGACGACTCCGTCGGTTTCGGTTGGGCTCAGGTTGAAAAGAAGTCCAGGTAGCCTCCCGCGGAGGGTGTTCCGCATCTCTATGGCCACCCCGAGCTCCTCCGCCCCGTACGTCTCCAGTTCCAGGGAGAACCGAAGGACCGGTTCGTTTGCCTGGGGCCGGGACACCTCCAGCTCGGGAAGGGGCACCTCGCCGAAGAGGTCCTGGAGCCAGGTGAGTCCAGGGACGTCGAAGGCACCCGCGGCGGTCCCCACCGCTGCAACCAGGATTCCGAGCACCACTACCCCAACAGCGATCTTGGGAGGGGGAAGGGTCTTTCGGGGAGGCGGCTTCCTCCGGGACGCGGGCTTGGGGCGGTCCTTCCGGAACGGAGCCTTCTGCTTCTCCTCCCGTGGCCCTCCTTCCACAACATCGCCGTCAGCACCGGCTGGTCCTGCCTTCTCAAGCCCCGAGTCGGCCAAATGGCCGGGGCTGAATTCCGTCTCCAGCACGAGGTCTCCGTCATCCCGAAGCTGTTCCGTCGTGCCTGATGTGTCCCCCCGCTCAGGTCCCCCATCCTCCTTGAAGCCTTCGGTCTCGTGTTCGAGGGGAGGCATCTCCACGAACTCGGCTCCGAAATCCGGGACCAACGGGCCGGGGGCGGTTGAGTCGTCAGACCCCGTTCCACCAGGTATCAGCCCTTCGTCGTAACCCTCCAGAATGAACTCATCTTCGAGGCCCTGGGGTTCATCCTCCTCACCTTCGACGCCCTCGGCAAAACCGGCGGCGATACTCAAGCCCCCGTCTATTTCCAAAGCCCCTTCCTCTACGACACTCGGCGGTGAGTCGGCCGGCACCAGGTCACTCTCTTCCAACCCGGAAACCAGCATTTCAGGCGCTTCCCCGTCCACTTCCGACTCGCCGGCCTTTTCTGGCGGAGAGCCCATCGGTCCGAGACTCCCGACAACCTTTACGGAAGCGGGCCCGAGGTGCTCCTCAGGCGACTCGCCCTCGCCTGCGAGGAACAGGATATCGGTTGCCCACGCCAAGATCTTGTCGGCTCCCGCGATATCAGTGGGGAGAAAGAGAAGCAGGGTGGCATCGGCCTCTGAAAAACCTCCCGCCAGGTCGTTCCAACGGGAATGACCCAAGATCTGTTCCGGATCCGTGGTGGCAGTGCCGGCCGGAGCGAAAAAGATGGCACCGTCCAGCGCGGCTTGGGCAATGCGCTGAACCGAAGCCCCGTAGAGGAAAGCGTCAGAAACCCCTTCCTGGTTTAGAAGGCCCAGAGCTTTATGAAGCGAAGGGTCGTCCAGCCCAAGGTCCATGAGGAATATCCTCAGGCTCTCCTGTGCCCAGCCCTTCGCGATACCCACGACTGCTCGAGCCGCCCAACCGTCTGCCTGGGCAAAAGGGGTGGCAGCGAGAATGATGGTCCGGCCCTCGCCCCCACCTGGGAGAATCGACGGACCGAATTCTTCCAACAGTTGGTCGGATTCGGCATTGAAGTGATGCCAGCCTACGGTTCCATTGGCCATGGGACCCCGGGGAAGTGGTCGGGTGCTATTCCGAGGTGCGAAGACCGGGGAACTGGGGGAAGGTCCCCATGCCCCGACCCGTTTCAAAAGGTAATGTGCGCCAGTGCAGAGTGGCAATTACCTCGCTCTCCCTCCTCCTCGACGCGGAGAGAAGCTCGAAAAGGTATCTCCTAAGGAGCGAACACCTGCGCAGGCGCGTCACCCCAAAGGAGCTCCAGCTGATAGAACTCCCTTGCCAGGGGGTGGAACACATGGACCACAAAATCCACGAAGTCCATGAGGACCCATCGGGCCCGATCCAGGCCCTCGACGTGGAGAGGCCGAAAGCCCTCCCTGGCCAACTCCTCAATCACATGCTCGGCTATGGCTCGAACCTGGATGTCAGAGGTGCCCGTGGCCAGCACAAAAAAATCTGTGGCTGACGAAACGCCCCTCAGATCCAGCGCGACCACGTCCTGGGCCTTCCGATCGAGGGCGAGACCGGCGGCTCGAGCCACCTCCCGCGGAAGACCCTCGGAAGTGCCGTTCAACCCTCTTCCCGCTCCACGGCGACGTCGATCTCGACTTCGACTTCGGCGTGCAGGCGGACGACCACCCTGGAGGCGCCCAACGTTTTCAGGGGTTCATCAAGCTGAACGTGTTTCTTCTC
>JBDHGR010000481.1:0-3794 GCA_039589815.1 Gemmatimonadota bacterium
GTCCTCTACCGTACTCGGACGTTTCTGCCAAATCAACCAGGACAGTCCCATCGATTGAACATAGCTCCAGGCCGACGGCCGGCGTCGTGCGTCCACGCCCATCCAGGTCACGAACGAAAAGGAAAAGTTCACTCCCGCTACCTACCGCCTCGGGTTGACTCCGGCTCAGTCTGACGCTGGAGTCCTGGTGGTATTCGCGACTGGTCGACGATTGGTGAAGCGGCGCGGCGGAGCTGAAACCGAGCTCCGGTGCGCTGATCTCGACATTGGGTTGGTCCGCCGTCAACAAGCGCGTAACCTCTTTGATGAGGGAGCCGGCCTTGAATTTCACGGTGTAAAGGCCCGGGGGCACTTCCGCTTCGAGACCCCCAATCCCCTCCTCAACCCTTTCGTACCACCCGTTGATGAGGTAGACCTCGACTCCCTCATCGGGGACAGTCACGCGGATCCGTATCTTCCCGCTAGAACTCGACATGTTGCTCCTCCTGCAACACGTGTAGGAATTTGATCTCATCAGTGTCCTGGTCGGTCAGGGCATACTGCCCGAATGGGAGATCGGGTACCTGCCAGGGGACCATGTCCATTCTCTGGTTCCCTTTGACGTCCCCCTCCGGGCCATTGAGACGAAATAGGTGGCCTCTTCGTGATGCGGACGCCTCCATGATCAAACTCCCCGACGGCGGGTTGGCGGCCGCACTGAAGATTAATCCCTCCGAAACCTGGATATCGGGCTCTGGGTAAGGGCTGGTGCCCATCAACTCACCTAAGCGGTTGAGGGTGAACCGTTTGAACTCCTCGCCCGTCACCCGGCCCGCATTCAGGATGTCAATACAGGCTTTGGAAAAGACCCCCCTTGTCCTGTTCCGCTGATCAACGTCCGGGCGTTCACGGGCTCTGAATCCCCACTTTGTCGCGAACGCCGTGCATTGCTTCATGACTGTGGGCGGCCGATGGACAGGTGCCCAAGGCGGCGGCCGCAGGGGCGCGTTCCTGTAGTCGTCCCGGCAGCAATCCATGATCAGAACGATCTCCTGGAACAGGGCGGCCCTCATAAACCAGAGGAGGTATAGGTGTCCTGCAATATGGTCAGCGACTCTCTCCGGGCTGGCTGTGGGACAGAGGAGTGCAGCATCCCGCCCAGTGGGATCAAAACCGTGGCCGGCCAGGAAGATGTAGAGCCGCCGCCCGGTGCGGCCCGCCGCCGGGTCCTGAAGGCCCTGGTACACTGCCTCAAACCTGTCGTCGACCTCGCCCACATAAGGGCGCCCGGTCCCTCCGCCCAGCTCGCTGGCAAAAATGGAAGAGATGTTCCCCCGCGGGACTGCCCCACCCTCAGGCTTCTCCAGCCATGTTACGAAATCCCTTGCATCGTTTTCCGCACCAGCCAAGTGCCGCAGATGCCGATACTCATTTATGCCAACCACCACGGCAAAGTCTTCCACAGACATCTTCGCATCCTCCGAGATTGCCCGGTTTCATCTCCCTCGGTGTCTCTCGCGTGAGCTGAGGGGCCTCAGGCGAACGGCGAGAGGAACTCTTCCGCGAGATACGTCTCCTCCCCCCGGAACTGGGGTGACTGGCTGAACCCCCCGTCTGAAAGGCCTTCCACGGTCCGTGCGTGTAAGTCTCCGTAGGAGATCCGCCCACCCGCTTCCCTGATGGCAGACACGAGGTGGTAGGTCATCGCCCCATGGAACGCACCATCGATGTATGCGTCTGCCGAGGTTTGATCGTCCTGACACCCAGAAATCATGACCTCGGGCACCCCGCTCTGGGGAGCTGCTGGAGCCGGGATCCCTTGTTGACCCCCCGATCGTGGGTTTCGGACATCCCCCCTCAAACCCCGGTCCGACTCGGCGGCAAGGAGATCGAGGGGGCAGGCAAGGTACCGCTCAATGTTCTCCCTGCTGTCCGGCGGGAGGAATGCCCGGTTGATGGTCCCGGAGTGACAACAATCCATGATAATGGAGAGGTTCACACCCTCCGGTAGGGAGTCGTATTGTTGACCGAGCCAATCGTCCAGGAGGGGGTCATACCAGTCGAGGTCCGTGGGACAGAGGATCTCATCCCGGAAGTCGGCTTCGTCCCCGTTCTTGTCCGGTACGTTGGAACCATGTCCGGAGTAGTGCAGGAGCAGTACGTCCCCGGCTGTCGAGTTGGAGATAAGGGTTTGAATTCCGGCCTTTATCCGTGCCTGCGTGGCATCGAAGTCCCTCAGGACCGTGATGTCATTCTCTGCGAACCCGTAGAAATCCAAGAGCACCTGGGTCACGTCCATCACGTCGTTGATGCAGCCGCGGAGGTCCGCGCCGTGTACAGTTCGATGTCGGTTGATTCCGATGAGGAGCGCTTTCTTGGCCATGTTTGTCTCCTTCTCCCTGGCTCCGCAGATCCGAAAACCCGTATCCCGGGAGCGGAACGTCCGTAGCTCACATACCCGCCAACCTGACGAACCCGGTCCTCGTTGTGAGCAGCTCCGCATCCTCATCCACTCCGCGTGGCTGAACTGCGGCGATGACGAGGTCATCATCAGTCGACTTCATTCGGCGGTACTTTCCGTCCTTGTAGCAGAGTCCCATTGCCTGAAAGGCGAAGGCCAGAGGCGTTGCCCCCTCGTACGTCACCAGCGAGGTCACATCGGTTGAACCGGTCACGTTGACCGAGCCTCCAACTACCTCGTTGATAACCGGTACCTCCAACTCGAGGCCAGCGCCGTTCTGGCGTTTGGCATCAACGGAGAGCTTCCGGCTCTTGAGCACGGAAGTGGTGACAAACACGTTGTCGGCCTCGAAAAGCTCACGGACAAACACCGAGTAAGGGCTTATGTCGGTGTCCCCCAGATACATATCCAGGGTCAGGATCTCAACCAAGTCTTCAACCACCTCACTGAATTGGAAGGAGATCGTCTGAGCGTCATTGTACTTCAGCTCGAGGCCGAGGGAATTCCCACCCATAGCCCCGATGATGCCCCCCAGGACCGAGAGCATGAGGTTTCGGGAGTTCTCTTCCGTTCTCCTTCCCGAGATGTTCCCGGCGGGCGCATCCTCTTTGGTGGTTGGAGGCGCCACATTCCCGCGGGGCACCAGGACGGTCGTCAGATCACCGAGCAACCGCAACCGATCACCCTTCTTTGTGAACAATTGGAGAGGCTTCAGCGTGGCCCGGGGGATCAAAATGGTATTATATCCCAGCTCTTTTAAGTAGTTGACGACCGGATCCGAACAGAACATGAATACCTCCTTCAGGTCTCTGGGGTTGTCTTGGCAGATCTCATCTTTTTGGTTCCCGCGAAGGCCGCGGAACAGCTATTCAAGAGGTGGGAGAGAGACGGTCGGATCTCCCAACAACACCAGGCTTTGCCGATCGAGGGCCGTGAGCCGTGCCCGCATCGCCGGTTGCCTTGCCTCGAAATCCCCGTCGTTCACTCGTCGCATGCTCAATTCCCAAGAAGCCAGGAGTTCCCCGACGGTTCTGTAGAAATCCCGAAAAGCCATGCCGACAGGTTCAGGTACCCTTCGGTGCATGCGGTTATAGAGGGCTCCAGTGATGGATTCGGTAGTGATCTGCCGCGTTTCAGATCGCTGAAGAGTCCAGTTGAAGGTGGGCTCGACGTGGCCGATGAAGGCCCGGGCGGGTTTGGGCGCGCCCAGGAGTGCAGCGGGAAGCGGAGAGATCATGGCACCGACCGCCGCCACACCCTTCAGGACCTGGTCGACCGGGCTTCCCTCCCGAACCAGGCCCTCATAACGAGTTTTGGCATCGCTCCCCGCCGAACAACAGGCATGGGCGTACCA
>JBDHGR010000482.1:0-3787 GCA_039589815.1 Gemmatimonadota bacterium
ACCCAAAACAGATGTTCCTGTGGGAAGCCACCCCGCCCCCCCGGCCACTTATCTTCCCACCGGAAAAGAATATCCAAGATCCAGCGAAGTGGGCCTGTGGCGCCCCAACAACACCGCCCCCGGGGCCTCCCGTTCGCTGAACCCGGTTGAGGTTTTGCATCCACAAAAGAAAAAAGTACTCGGTCCGAACATTTTTTCCGGCACCACGGGCTCCCGCGGTCGCCCTCGAGAATGACTCGAGCGGGCCCCTCCTCGTTTTCCTGCTTTCGGTCCTTACGGAGTGGACGGAAGTCGGCTTCCAGCCTGAAGATCAGTGGGAGGTCGGGTTCGAGGAACCTCTCCGGCAAATGCGGCGGCTGGTCCAAGCTACCCTCCTCGCGACTTGGATGGCCACGAAGAAGGCGAAGGTTCAAGACGTCAAAGCCTGGGCGCCTTTTCAGCTCCCTGGGGGGCCGCACCCTCCGCGGGCGCGGGAAGGAGGCGGGATGCCTCTGTAGTAAGGTGTTCGGTCAACCCACGGACCCTTTCCCGGCTCCGTGCGGAGATTCCCCTCCAGACCAGGTCTCCTACCCCCCATCCCACCATGGCCGTGATGGCCGTCAGCACGATCACCAGAGGTAGGGCGAGGCTCAAGCCTTCAAGGCCGAGGGCCAATCCAAGGATTAAACCCCAGCTCGCCGGCACTCCGTGAAGGGGTCCCCGAATCGTATCGCTATATCGCTCCTCCACACGAAGCAGCGTGTCTTCTCCTGAAGGCTCGACGGAAACCTGGGTGCTCAGGAATCGAGTGTTACTGGTCCACCGGACCCCACCCAACGCCTCCACCACCGTCCCCTGGGCTTCCACCTCCTGGTCCACGACCCGCATCAACTACCCCACGGCCTCCCGGGCCATTTCTCCCGGCACGGTCCTGACCTCTCTCCTAACCCCTGAGGGGCCCCAGAGGCTGCGAGGCTCCAGGCCGCGCCGACTGTCTATCTCCGCGACCGCCCGACCAACCATTCCTGGATCGATCCCTGCTTCTTTGGCGATCTCCTGGAGTTCGCTCAACGTAAGCCCACGGGCACTGGGGAGGCCCGAAGACGGCGAGCCCTCTTCAAGTTCTACAGCCCTTCTGAGGATCAGTCCGATTTCCCTGTCGGTGAACCGTTTCTCGGTCATAAAGCGCCCTCCCTATCCCCGGGTACGGAGAGGCCCCGTCTTCTCATCACTGGAGCCGGGAAACCAAACAGCATTTGCTCGGTATTCAGTGCTGGGTTAAAGCTGCGAAGGATTCGGCTTTCCGGGTAGGTCAGGGGCAGTTCTACGGGTTCGTTTGGCCACTCCAGGCCCGGTCGGCGGCGAAACACGACGAAGGAGGAGCGGATGCCACTCTTCATGGATCGGCACGACATCGGGGCAGGAACTGCCGAGGACGTGGCTGAAGCGCACAACAAGGATCTCGAGATCCAGGCCCGCCACTCCTGCAAGGCCATCACCTACTGGCATGACGAGGCCCGGGGCGCGGCGTTCTGCCTGGTCGAGGCTCCGTCAGCCTCCGCGGTGCGGGAGATGCACGCAGAAGCCCACGGATTGGTACCCAATCAGGTGATCGAGGTCGACGCCGCGGCCGTCGGCCAGTTTCTCGGAAGGGTGGCCGACCCCGACACCGTCCAATCCCGGCCAATTCGGGCAGGGGCTCTTCGGGCAATCATGTTCGTGGACATGGTGAGCTCCACCAACCTCACCAGGACCCTCGGTGACGAAGCGGCGCTCGGCTTGGTTAGAAGGTACAGGGACATAGTGCGTCGATCCCTGGTCGAGCACGCCGGGCGGGAGATCGACCGGGCTGGAGATGGCTTCCTCACCAGCTTTGACTCCGCCTACGCCGCGGTGACGTGCGCTGTTGCGATCCAACGGGCCCTCTCCAGGGACAACACGGAGCGGACGGATGGCCCGCCCCTAGAGGCAAGGATCGGCATCGGGGCCGGAGAACCGGTACAAGAGGGTGAAGCGCTTTTCGGCTCCACGGTGAACCTCACATCGCGGATTTGCGATCAGGCCCAGTCGGGTCAGATCGTTGCCGCGCGAGTCGTCCGGGAGCTCTGTCTCGGGAAGGATGTCAGCTTCAGCACCCTAGGCGCATCCACGCTGAAGGGCTTCGACCACGCTACGGATCTCGAGCTTGTGGAGTGGCGGGTGTAGGACTGCCGTCGGTCGGTTTCGGGCCCGCCTCAGCCACCCCAGGCGGCGGCCTCATACCCCCGAACTGCATGGTGAATGGCACGGTCGAAGAACCGAACGACCAGCAACTCCAGGTCCAATTGTTGCCGAAGATCGAAAACCGTATCCCACCCCTGTCCCTCAACGAAATGCCAGAGATTCCGGCGAGTCAGGAGAAGGGCCATGACCACCTGTGAGAGCGGGATGCCCTCTCTCTGCCGGAGCTCGCCGATCCGGTAATACTCCTCCTCCACGTGGTTTTCAGAGGTCTCGCTCAGCCATTGGCCAAGATTGGAGTACACGAGACGTGCGCGTTCCCCAAGCTCCTCATCGCTGAATCGATGATATCCTTCCGTTCTCGGGTTCTCGCGCACAAGGCGCACCATCCGCGCCGTCAACTCGTCAGCGTGGCTCTCGATAAGGGCCACAAGCTTCCCGATCATCATGGATCGCTCCCTTCTCCAGGGACAGTGGCACATGTTTGGGCGGGGGACGCTTGAATGGTAGCGCCGGTGGCTGTGACGAAGCAAAGGAAACCTGCCGCGAAAGAGATCGGGGGGCCTTGAAAAGGAAAGCCCGGGAGGCATCTCAGCCTTCCGGGCTCTTCTCTATGGGCGTGGTCGTGTCCCGAGAATCGCTAGAACCTCCTCATTATCGCGGCGCCTGAAAACACACGCAGGTTCCCGCCGGAGATTCCGCCACCGGCCCTTCGGTCGCCCACAATCTCCTCGTGCGCCCATCCGTTCCCGAGAAGCCCCATGTAAAGGGCGCTCTCGGCTTCATCCATATCCCCCGTGGTCGTCGCGCAGAGGACCAGGTTGTCCGTATCACCCAGGCGGACTCTCATGCCTTCGATATCGGAGATCGTGGATCCGATGTCCGTAGGATCCATGGTGATTCCCAGGATCACGCCTTTTTCATTGATTTGATCCACCATCGAGGTGGTGACGGAGTAGTCGCCGGTCACGATGAAGGGTTTGGAGGCCCGGGCGAGCATCTCTGTCAGGAGCCCCTCGGATGGACTGTCCAGGTGGATCCAGATGTTGTTCTCCTCCAAAATCCCAAGGGCCGCGCGCCCATCTGCGGTGAGGTTCCCTCCGGCGACCCAATGCCCGTCGTCTCCCTGGATATCCAACCGGCCGAAACCGATGAATTCCGACGCGGCCAGGAGGAGGGAGGCGTCTCCCTCGAAGATTGCCAGATCGCTGATCCCTCTGTTGAACGTCTTCTTTGCCCCTCCCTGAGTGCCACCACGAGGCCTCATTTGGGGTGCCGGTTGGGCCCCCTGCTGCGCTCGCTCCTGCAACCTGCTGTTCACGGCGACTGCGCTGTCTAGCACGATCTGAGCTAGGTCGCCCTTGCTCCGGGCGTCGATCTGCACCGTCGGGTATGAACCCTGCCCTGGATCGAAGGAGTTTACGCTGAACTGCATGGCGTTGTAGAGGTCCTGGCGGTCCTCGATCAAAAGATTCACCTCCCGCTCCTCGGCCAGGTTGATGGTGCCTTGAAGAACCAACTGCCCGGTCTCCCGCAGAATCTCGGCGTCGATCTTCTCGGTGTCGTCCTCGGGCCGGTGGTAATAGGG
>JBDHGR010000483.1:0-3781 GCA_039589815.1 Gemmatimonadota bacterium
ATCAAGCTGAACGTGTTTCTTCTCCAACTTGAAATCCAGGCCTTCCCCAGAGGCCCGGTCGGCGATATCCCCTGAAGTGACGGAACCGAACAGCTTTCCGTCCTCGCCAGCTCGAGCGTGAAAGGTCAGAGACATGTGTTCCAACTGGGCAGCTCGGCGTTTAGCCTCGAGGTAATCCCGGCGAGCCCGTTCCTCAGCTTGAGCCTTCTCATCCTCGAGGCGTCGGATGTTCGCTTCACTGGCTTCGTACGCCAGGCCCTGCGGAAGGAGGTAGTTTCGGCCGAAGCCGGCCGCCACGTCGACGATCTCACCGGGGTCACCCAGGTTTTCAACCGCTTTGCGAAGAATCAGTTTCATCGATTCGTTCCTCGATACTCTCTCTTTCAGGCCTCAGGCGGAGGAGACGCCCTCCACTTTCTGAGGTCGAACCAGGTGTCCCCCAGCCCGATTAAGGCCGCACCGGTAACTGCGTACGGTGCGAGAACAACAGATACCACCGCGAGGAGAATCCCCCCAAAAAGTGAGATCCCCCCGGTAATGGTGGTGACCACCGCCACCCCTCTCAGGGCGTAGAGGCCCCCCATAAACACCACCGCGTTGACCCCGATCCGTTCCACCACCCCCGACGAAGCCAGTAGAGCCAGAAACCCAAGAATCAGGATCCAAACCAACTGATCGTTGAACCGGAACTCTCTAAAAGGCCCGATTCCCTCACCCGAGCCCCGGCCGATCTTTCGGAAGAGCCACCAGGCCAGTCCGAGAGCGGACAGAGACGCCAGTCCGAGGAGAGCCGGAAAGATGAAGATCTGACCTGTTATCTTCTCTACAATCACGGCCTCGAACCCCGCTGGCAAAGCGTCAGCCCCTATCCTCGTCCTCACCGCCTGAAGGATGAGGCGACCCATCTCCTCCATCCTGGATCGGACCGCCCAATCCACGACCGCCCAATCCCCCGGGCGGACACCGAAAAGGAGCCCGGCACTCAGGAATGCTCCAAGAACCGCACCCAAACCACGGCCCAGAAACTTCCCTTCAGGCCAACGAAGGGAAAGGGCCAGAAAACACCCGCCAAGGAGTAGAGCCCATGCCCGCTCCAGGTACCAGATACCCGAGGCAGGATTCCCCGCTGCCACGAACGCCGCCGCCAGAGCCGTCAACAAGAGCGCCCATCGGGTTCGAGGGGGAATGAACGTCACCAGGAGACCAAAAGGGACGGCCACCAGGACCCCCGCATTCACTATCGGGGCGAGCCCGGTAGCCGCCATCAGGCCGACAGCCTTCAGCCAACCTCCGCGGCCACCCACGGTGGACCCTCCCATGAAGCTTTAGGCCTCGTGATCCCGAATATAGGGGAGAAGAGCCAGGTACCGGGCTCGTTTGATCGCACGTCCGAGATGCCGTTGGAAACCAGCGGTGACCTTTGTGGTTCGCCGGGGAAGAATCTTCCCGGATTCGGTCAGAAAGCGGGAGAGTGTGCCCACGTCCTTGTAGTTCAGCAGCTGTATCCTCGGCCCCTCTACCCGACGCCGACGACCCCTGCCACCGGAGAACTCGGGTGGGCTGGTCCGGTCGGCATCCATTTCCTCGTCGTCCTCATCCTCGTCCTCCTCATTCCGGTCACCGTCGTCCTCATCCTCGTCGTCATCGTCGTCCGGGCGATCTGCCAGGATCGGTTGGGGAGCAAGGATGGACATACCAGTGGTCGGCTCACCTTCGTTGAGGACCACAAGATATCGGAGGAGGCCTTCGTCCAACTTCAGAGCCCGCTCGAACTCGGGGAGTGCCGTGGGGTCCCCGTTGATTTGGGCCACGACATAGTAGCCGGTCTTCTTTTTCTCGATGGGATAAGCAAGCTGGCGGTTGCCCCAGTGGTCCACCGAAGCGACTTCCCCACCGTCCCCCGTCACCAACTCGTGGTACCGCTCGAGCTTCTGGTTGATGGCCGTCTCATCAAGAACGGCATCAAAGATATAGACTGCTTCGTAGAGTCTCACGTTAGATCCCTCGGACCGTTGTGAACACGGGCCCCACCGTTTTCGTGGAGCAGGATTAGCCAGTAATTTTAGTGAGATTCGGTTGGTGGGACAACTGGATGACGGCAGATCACACGTTGAACCTGAAGAGGAGGATGTCTCCATCCCGCACCACGTAGTCTTTTCCTTCCGATCGGATGGCACCCTTCTCCCGGGCAACCTTCATACTGCCGAGTTCGACAAATTCCTCGTACCCGATGGCTTCGGCCCGGATAAATCCCCTCTGGAAGTCGGTATGGATGACTCCAGCGGCCCCAGGGGCCTTGGTCCCCTCTGGAATCGCCCAGGCCGTGGTCTGTTTGTCGTTGGCCGAGAAGAAGGTGATCAGGCCCAGAAGGCCATAAGCCGACCGAATGACCCGGGCTGACACCTCCTCGTCTAACCCGAGCTCTCCAAGGAATTCCTGCCGCTCCCCCGGTTCGAGGAGTGCAAGTTCAGCTTCGATGCCAAGAGAGACGGGAACGACCACCGTGCCTCCCGACTGGCCCGGGCCTCTATTGTGCATGGCTACCCGGAAAGCCTCCGCCTCCTGGTGGGACTGGTCCTCACCAACGTTTGCGATGAGAAGCACGGGTTTGGTGCTGAGGAGGTTCAGATCCCCAACGACCACTTCCTCCTTATGGGAAAAAGAGATCCGTCGCAGCGGCTCTCCGTCCGTTAGCGCCTGGAAGAGACGATCCAAAACCGCCATCTCGCGAATTGCGTCCACCTCACCGGACCTGGCTTTCTTGCCGGTTTTCTCCCTTCGACGCTCCACCGTATCCAGATCGGAGAGGGCCAACTCGAGCTCGACGGTCTCCAGGTCCCGAACTGGGTCCACCGACCCCATGACATGGGTCACGTCAGGGTCTTGGAAGCACCTCACCACGTGGGCAATGGCGTCCACTTCTCTGATCTGGGCCAGGAACTGGTTCCCAAGGCCTTCCCCTTTCGAAGCACCCATCACCAACCCAGCGATATCAACGAAACGGATCTGGGCTGGAACATACTCCTGGGACCCCGAAAGCTCGCGGACCCGCTGAACCCTCGGATCAGGAACCTGGACGATCCCGACATTCGGTTCAACGGTGCAGAAGGGATAGTTCTCGGCCGGGGCCCCAGCAGCGGTGAGAGCATTGAAGAGGGAGGATTTCCCCACATTCGGGAGACCGACGATCCCGACCTGGAGCATGATTCCACCCTCGAAAAAGGCTAGGAAGAGTGTATAGGATCAGGACGGAAACTAGCTCTCGGCTACCTCCAGGGTCAAAGAGAAGAAAGGCTCGGAACCCTTGCGCTGACTGCGAGCCCTCTGACACCTTGGTCGGTTCGTGCGCAGGAGAGAGTCCGTCACTCCTTCCGGGGACCCTTCACTCGCCGTGGTTCCCGTGGTCGCGCTCAGGCGGTTTTCTTTCTCGTGGGCCTGTGAAAGCCTCGGGTCCGGAAGGAAATGGGTATGGAGTTTTCGTTTATCGGCCGTGAGGAAGACCGGTTCGCCTGGTTCCGGTCTGGCCTCCACACCGTCCTGGAACGGAATGGCCACCGGTTCATCTCGGAGGCTGACGAGGCCTCTTTGGTGGTGAATTTCGTCGATCCGGCCCGGCCCCGCCCATTCCGGCGAAAGGCCCAAGCCGTTTTTGTTGTGACCGTCGCCGAGGTAGAGCCCCCTTTTGGTGGCCCCATGGAGAAGGGGTACCCGCTCCTGGTTCGCTCTCTCTGCAACCTCCTCATTGGGCTGGTGGATGAGGGCCACTCCCTACCCACGGCAC
>JBDHGR010000484.1:0-3780 GCA_039589815.1 Gemmatimonadota bacterium
ATTCGGTAGGACGATGACATCGTATTCTTGATTAAGTCGTCCATTGCGTACCTCTGCATTTTGAAGCGTCGTGTAGGGAAACTCCCAATTATCGAAGATCCACCGGGTCCAGCCCTCGTCCATGTTGGCAACCCAGGGCTTATAGAGACCCAGCCGCAAAGGCCTCAACTGCATGAGCCCACCGGGGGAGCGGCCGGCATGTACCTGAAGATCGAACTCTCTTGCCAGAGATTGGATCTGGCTACCAATCCCGCTTCCGGAAACAACGACCGTCCCTGCTGGGTATCTCCTCCCACCAGAAGTGAAGGATGTCACAGCCCACCCGACCTCGGCACCTTCCTCCAAGAGCCGGTTCACGGCCCGGTAGCTATCCAGGACGTCGTGGTCGATAAAATAGGCATTCCCGCTGTCATGGACCCTCCCCGCCGGGGGCTCCGCCCGTTCGATCGGCGTCAACTGTGCCTCGAAGGGGAAGTCCACCCTGATGGCCTCGACACCCATCTGGTAAGGAAGTGTCCACCCCGTCAAATCAAAAGTCCGTTCCGGCGGACCCCCCGGGTACTGTCGCCGGTCTGGATAGATCTGCGGGCCGAGCATGTCGATCAAATAAGGTCGATAGGCTTGGGACGCCAAAGCGACGTAGGTCCCGGCCGGAAATCCTCTGTCTTGAGTCTGGAAGGGCTCCACCGCTTTGTGGAACTCGATTCCACCTGCAATCAGCGTGTTGACCATCTTGGCAACGGTGTTGGGGTCTTTCTGGGCCTCAGGGATGAGATAGGCATACGGAGCTTCGCTTTCCCCCTTCTCGATGGAGTTCCTGGCCATGCGGTACATGTTCAGTAAGTACCTGTCTTTGTGGAGGGCCCCCGCCTCCAAGAAGCCAATCGCCGACCAGTAGGAATACTCGACGATGTCTCGCAGCCTCCACCATCCACCGGGCCAAGGGCTAGGGTAATGGATGGTCTGGGTGTTCCCTTGTTGGCCCAGTCCACCCCGCTCGGATAGGTCGCCTGCGTCTTGAAATATCGGTGTGGCCAAAGGAGTGCCCGCAGCTTCGAAGAGAATGGTGGGAACGTTGTGCCAGAGGGCGTTCGTGTGGATCGCCGACATCCGCCAGTGGTTCCACTTGGCGTAATGCATGACGCCTATTTTTCCCTGCTCCTCCAACAATGTTCGCATGTAGGCGCTGGTCAGTGCGATCTCTCGGGTGAGCAAGGGGTCCAGAGAGTGATGTCGCGGATCGAACAGAGGTGAAAGAAACAAACGGGCATCCGAATTCCCCATATGGTGCATGTCCATGAAGATCTGCGGGAACCACTCATGATAAAGGATGTCGTTGACATACCTGGTCTCGATCTGAGTGTGCATGAATGAATCGCGGTTGTTGTCATGTCCGACGTAATGGTGGTATAGCCAGGGCATCGGCGCGTTCTCATAGGGCGTTCCCAGATTCTCGCGATACCAATCGACCACCATGATATTGCCGTCCGGGTTCCAGCTTGGAACCAACAACAAGATCACGCTGTCCAGGATGGCCTGGAGCTCCGGAGATTCATCGGTTGCCAGGGCGTAGCCCAGCTCCGGGGACATCTGAGTGGGTCCAACTTCGGTGGCATGCATGCTGGCGGTGATCAGCGCAATGGTCTTGCCTTCTTCGGCCAACCGACCCGCCTCCTCTTCGGAGACACTGCCTTGGGCGAGTTTCTTGGCAATCTCCTTGTACCTTTCCTTCTGGGATAGATTCTCCGGGGACGAGATGATGGCCAGCAGAAATGGATTCTCCAGAGTGGTCTTCCCTAACTCCACAACCTCGATCCGGTCACTTTCTCTCCCCAGAAGTTGGTAGTAGTCGACGATCCGGTCCCAACGAATCAATCTGTAATCAGCACCGGGTTGGTGCCCAAAGAACTCAGCCGGTGTTGGGATATTCGCGACGTCGATCGCCTGACTGCCGGCCGTCACGGGTAGAAGGAAAGCCACCATCGAAAGGTGAGTAAGAACCGATTTCCTCTTCACTTGGGGCCCCCTCGATTTGACAGCGGTGCCATACGCAGATCCCATTTCTGATCCGGACCAGCCCAAAGTCAGTGGAGCGGATAGAAATATCAAGGACCCCACGAGGGCGGACTTCTCTTGTCTTTCTATCTCCTCACGGTATCCCGCTCAAGACGGAAGTCCCGCGTCGCCGCTTCACCGGGGGAAGTCCCGGCTCACGCATGAAACGACCCAACGCACCCACAGTCTCTCGCAATCCTCCAGCACCCACCCGCGCAAGCCGCCGCTGGTCTCAACTCGCAGCCACAATTCGCTTTCCTGGTCGTGCAGGACTTCGCCAGAAATCTCGAAACCTCGGCTCCTTCCCAGGGACAGAATAGCTCTACCAGAGAAATACCCCCCTGGTCCCAGACATGGAATAACCCCTCGCCTCGAGAATCGAGGATGTAGACAGTCTCTCCTGCTCCTTGTCCCCGTGGTTATCCTGTCAATAGTGGGGGCCCCGCAGGTGGGGTGCTGGGTGCGCTTGTGCTAACCATTCTACTCGGAGCTGGATTCGCATCGGGTTCCGTTGCCCTGGCTAAGGGAGCGGACACCAAGCTCATTGAAGGGGGTGACACCGAACACTTGATCGGCAAGGGATAGCGTAACCCTCCCCCAAAGTTCCTTGCCCCCACCTTACCCATACGACATTCTGTTGACTGGTGGCTGACTGGGCTGGAAGGGGCAGGCGACTCTTACCGGATCATCCGACATGGAGCATGCGGAACGCCTGAAGGCTGCACTCTCAGACCGCTATGCGATTGAGCGGGAGATCGGCAGCGGTGGAATGGCCACCGTCTATCTGGCTCAGGACCTGAAGCACAACCGCCAAGTCGCCGTAAAGGTGCTGGACCCAGGCCTAGCTGAGAGTCTTGGGGCAGATCGGTTCCTGCGTGAGATCGAGACTGCTGCCAACCTGACTCACCCGCATATCCTTCCCCTCTTCGACTCAGGCGAAGCTGACGGTTTTCTGTTTTATGTGATGCCCTATGTGAAAGGCGAGGCCCTCCGAACCCGGCTGACTAAAGAGAAGCAGCTTCCCGTCGAAGACGCTGTGCAGATCATCCGGGAGATTGCTGATGCCCTGGCCTACGCTCACCGAGAGGGCGTCATCCACCGGGACGTGAAACCCGCCAACATCATGCTGGATGAAGGACACGCGGTTCTGGCTGACTTTGGCGTGGCCCACGCCGTGGTGGAAGCCAAGGACGAACGGATCACCCGGACGGGTACCTCGCTTGGCACCCCGGCCTATATGAGTCCAGAACAGGCAATGGGTGAGTTGGACCTGGATGGCCGAAGTGATCAGTACGCCCTGGGGTGTGTGTTGTTTGAGATGCTGGCGGGGCACCCTCCGTTCACGGGGGCACAGGTTGAGACGGTTGTACGGCAGCATCTCGTGGAAGAGCCACCCTCCGTAACCCAGGCCAGGCCGTCTGTGGAGGAGGAAGTGGCGAGGGTAATCAACCGTACCTTGGCCAAGAGTCCTGCGGACCGGTTCAAGACGACTGGGAGATGGCAGCGGCGTTGGCTTTGGCTACGGCTCCAATCAGTGCTCCATTCAAACCCTTCGCGAAGGTCACGGCACTCGTTGCCGGGGTCGTTGGTGTGGTCGTTATCGGGATTGTGGCACTCCTGCTCTCCCGCTCTGCCCTTGTTGACGATGTCCATCCCACCATTGCCGTTCTCTCATTCATAAACGATAGCGGCGATCCGGAACAAGACTACTTCAGCAGTGGGCTT
>JBDHGR010000485.1:0-3777 GCA_039589815.1 Gemmatimonadota bacterium
AGAACAAACCTGGAGTAGGCGGGCTCAGCAAGATGATCGCGGTCCAAGTCTCCGATAACGGCCCCGGAGTTCCCCCCGAAACCCGGGACCGGGTGTTTCGACCTTTCTTTTCCTCGAAATCGGCCGGGAGTGGATTCGGGCTGCCCCTGGCGCTTCGGACCATCGAGGAACACGGGGGCCGTCTTGCCCTAATGGAAGAGGCTGGTCCCCTCGGCGGGGCAACGTTCTTGGTGGAGCTTCCGCTCCTGGCAGCAGACCCTGGGCACTGACCATAAGGAGACCGCCATGAGCCATCGTGTCCTGGTGGTAGACGACGACAGGCCCATCGCCGCCACACTGCAACGGCACCTGACCTCCTCCGGGTACCAATCCTGGAGTGCCGGGAGCGCGGAGGAGGCCCTTTCCATGCTGAAAGAGGTGGATCCGGATCTGGTGATCACGGACATCTGCATGCCGGGTATGGACGGCCTCGACCTCCTCGAGCGTCTCCGAGGGGCCATGGATGGGGTGGAAGTCATCGTGATTACAGCCCACGAGGACATGCCGACAGCCATAAGAGCCATGAAGGCCGGCGCATACGATTACCTCGTCAAGCCCCTCGACCTGGATCAGATCGACCTGCTGCTGGAGCGGTGTTTCCGGGAACGAGCCCTCCGAGATCGGATTCGTCGGTTCTCAGATGACGCCGCAAAACCCTTCGCCCCGGATCAGCTCGTGGGCCGGGACCCAAAGATGATCGAGATCTACAAGATGATCGGGGTCCTGGCCGAGAGCCGAGCCACCGTCCTCATCTCAGGGGAGACGGGCACGGGCAAGGAGGTGGTGGCCCGGGCCGTTCACTACAGCTCCACGGAGGCCGACGATCCCTTCATCGCCGTGAACTGCACGGCCCTCCCCGGAAACCTCCTGGAATCAGAGCTCTTCGGACATGTGAAGGGGGCGTTTACCGGGGCAGTCCAGCACCGGAGGGGATACTTCGAGCTGGCCGGCGCCGGGACGATCTTTCTGGATGAAATCGGTGACACGTCCAAAGAACTCCAGTCCAAGCTCCTCAGGGTCCTTCAAGAACGAGAGTTCTTCCCAGTTGGAGCCGAGCACAACCGCACGACCCAAGCCCGGGTTGTGGCGGCTACGCAGAGGCCCCTGCAGGACCTTGTCCGATCGGGCGCCTTCCGGGAGGACCTGCACTTCAGGCTGAAGGTCATGGAGATCCACCTCCCGCCCCTGAGGGACCGGAAGGGAGATATCCCGATCCTGGCTGAACAGCTCCTGGCCCAGATCGGTCGTGACCTCCACCATGAGGTGCGCGTCATCTCCGATGAAGCCCTGACCATGCTCACGGACTATGCCTGGCCGGGGAACGTACGCGAGCTGGAAAACACTCTGACCCGCGCAGCCGTCCTGGCCCGGGGCCCCGTGATCACCCCGCAACACCTGCATCTGGATCCCCTGGTTCACGCCCCAGAAGAGGACGAAAATGGCCCAGAGGTGGAGACACTGGCGGACGCCGAGAGAGCCCAGGTCGTGAGGGTGCTCCAACGGACAGGCGGGAACAAGAGACAGGCAGCTCGCGTCCTCGACATCTCCCGATCCCGTCTCGATCGCCTCATTGACAAGTACGGGATCGTGGTCCCGAATCGGGGCCAGGGCAGTACCGATCCGTGACTGTTTCTGGGTTGCGGAGTCCAGGCCGTATTCCCTAAACCACATCAGGACCAGGTTTTACAGATTCTTCCTCCCTGGCATACTGGTTGCCCAAACTGTTGTGGACGGCATCTGGGATCCGCGTGCGGATGGTCTTCTCCGCCGCTTCCCAACACCAAGGAGTAACCCATGCCCGACTTCACCGTTGGACTGCTCCCGGATCCGGTAGGCCTCCTCACCCTGGTCCTCACGATCGTAGCGGGCTCCATCCTGGCTCTCGGTCTCTTGGAGATTCTCCTTTTCGGCCTGTTAACCGTCCTTCTTTCATGGCGGGAGACCAGGGCGAAGGTTCTTCTCCTCATTGGGCTCCTGACTCCGGTCGGCGTAATCGGGCCCGGAGTCGTTGTGCTCTCGGCTCAGGAGGGGAACGCCCAGGAGGTCCCCACGATCGAGGCTCGCTTCACCCGGATCTTCAGCTCCGACAGCCTGAACATCGGAGGGGCGGCCCTCTCCCCAGACGGCCGGTGGCTTGCTTTCGACGGATTCACGGAGGGCATCGGCAACATCTGGGTGGTCTCCGCCCAGGGGGGTGATCCAATTCGACTGACGAGTGGACAAAACGTAAACCAAACCCCCCTATGGTTCCCTTCGGGAGACCGGATCGGGTTCCTTTCAAACCAGGTGGCTGAGGGGCAGGGACATCTGTTCTACGTGATGTCGATCCCCATCGACCCGGAGACCGGGCAGGCGACCGGCCCGGCCAGGCAGGTGAGCCTGGAGCCCGCCAGGGAACCTTCCATCTCTCCCGACGGGCGGTGGATCGCCTACGGCCCATACATATTCCACGGTGCGCTGAAGGTCATTCCATCCATCGGCGGAGCGGCAAGGACCCTGTTCGACCAGGAAGGCCCAAGCCCCCGGAATCCCACCTGGTCCCCCGACAGTGAACATGTATACTTCGACACCGGCATCGTCGACTCGGACGCCCGCCGCATCTTGCGGGTGAGCATCGACGGAGGAGAGGCCGAGGAGATCTCCGTCATGCCGCGCCCACTGGGTGCCTTAGCCCCCGACGCGTCTTACCGCGTGAGGCAAACCGAAAACGAAGCTGGGCAGGGCCCGATGCTGGAGTTGAAGGATCCTCAAGATCAGGTCCTGGGTCGAGTGCACCTCCACCGCAACATGGACACAGGATTGCCGAGGGGCTTCACACCAGACGGGAAAGGGATCACCGCGGTGGTGCGGGACCTCATGGCGCCCATATTCGTCGCCCCCTTGGACGGCGGGCCTGCCAGCCAGATCAGTGATGTCCGAGCCTATGAGCGCGTCCTGGGTTGGACCCCCGACAGCCGCCAGGTTTTCTATTCGACTCGTTTGAACGGTAGAGACGCGGTCCTTCGAACCCCCTGGGAGGGAGGCCCGAGCCTCGAGATCCCCCTTCCTTTGGAGGCAGGAGATCCCCTCGCCGTTCCGTCGGCAGACGGCCGGTACCTGGCCTACGCCCTCGGATCGGCGGCGGACACCGGGCGAACGGTAATGGTCCGAAGAATCTCCGACGGAGAAACCCGGGTGTTGACCGATGCTTATGTCCGGGGGCTCAGGCCAGGCCGAGAGGTTGAGGGACCCGGTGGTGGGGTCACCGACGGAGAGGATTTTCTCTTCCTCGAAAGACACGGTGACAAAGTTGAACTTCGAGCCTCCCCCCCGGAGGGGCCCTCCCGCCTGGTACGGTCAGTTGCCCCGGGGCCAGGTGTGTTCGAGGGCCGATTCAAGCTCGGCGTCCATGGAGAGTGGGTCGCTTACCCGGAGAGCCCGGAAAACCTCGCCGACTCCGCCACACTCTTTATCTCAACCACCGAGGGCGAACCGGCACATGAACTGGTCACCGTCCCCGGGGGACTCGAGGGGATTTATTGGTCTCACGACCGCCGCTGGATCGTGGCTGGCCACTACACGCCCCAGGCGCAGGGCTTTGGCTTCGACCTTCTTCTCGTCGGTGTGACCCCGGAGGGCACCCTGGCTTCCGAGCCCCGATTCCTCGAGACGGAGGCGTGGATCCCACACCACATCCAATGGCTCCCTGACAATCAAACCCTGGCCCTTTTTGGAATGGATCGGTCGGAAGGGGTTTCG
>JBDHGR010000486.1:0-3765 GCA_039589815.1 Gemmatimonadota bacterium
CGTCCCGTAGCTCCTCCTTCTTCTTCTCATCCTCGGTCTTCGGATCGGAAGCCATGAAGTAGAGGGAGGCCCCGTCGGGAGCCCAGGCGATGCTGGACACCGATGTCTCATGACTCGTCAGGGGGCGGGCCTCTCCACCCAATGCGGGGAGGAGATGGATCTGGGTGGCCTCCTGCTCACCGCGGCGAGCCGTAAAAGCGATCCACCGGCCATCAGGGGACCACCGGGGGCTGCTCTGACCCTCCTTTCCGTAGGTGAGTTGGATGGTTCCGCTGCCGTCAGCGTTCACCAGGAAGAGGTGGGAGATGGTGCGGTTTTCTTCCCAATCGGCCTCGGCCTTCACGTACACGATCCGACTCCCGTCCGGTGAGACCTGAGGTCCTGAGACGGAGGGCACGGCGATGAGGTCCAGGATGGTCATGGGCCGTTTCTGGGCGTTCAGGGGAGACGCGGCCAGGGAGCCCAGGGCGGCGGCCGCGACGATTAAGGCAGAAGCCCGGCTTTTTCGAACCCAAAGGGAGGGAGAGGAGTGAGCCCGCATGGTGATCACCTCCGCACTGGATGTGGTGTTTCAGCGTCGGAACATGGTACGGAGGTGGAAGGGGATTCAACAGAGCCAAGAAACCCCCCGCACCGTATCTTGAGCTTCTGAGGGTAAGTTCCCCCCTCCGGGGAGAGTCTTGCCGGTCGAAAACGTCCAGCCTGGAGAGAACGATGATCGGGTGGCTCCGATGGACCGGTTTCCTGGTACTTTTCGCTACTTCTTCCCTCAGTTGTTCCTCCACCGGGCCGCCACAGGCACCCGCACAGGCGCCCCCCTTGCCTCCGCCGACCACCTGGCAACCGCAGCGGGCGCCCGCCGCAGGCCCCGAGGTGGTTTTCCCCTACCTCGATCCGGACCTCCCCCTGGAGACTCGCGTGGAGGATCTCCTGGGAAGGATGACCCTTGAGAACAAGGTCTCCCAAACCCTTTACAACGCAGTAGCTGTTGAGCGGCTGGACATCCCCGAGTACAACTGGTGGAACGAGGCCCTTCACGGCGTAGCCCGGGCCGGCCTGGCTACGGTCTTCCCCCAAGCCATCGGGTTGGCGGCCACCTGGGATACACACCTGATGTTCCGAGTGGCCACGGCCATCTCCGATGAGGCCCGGGCCAAGCACCATGAATCCGTCCGGCAGGGCCAAAGGGGCATCTACGAGGGGCTCACCTTCTGGTCTCCCAACATCAACATCTTCAGGGACCCACGCTGGGGTCGGGGCATGGAGACATACGGGGAGGATCCATACCTGGCGGGCCGCCTTTCCGTTGAGTTCGTGAAAGGGATGCAGGGGGACGATCCCTTTTATCTGAAGACCGTCGCCACACCCAAACACTATGCCGTCCACAGCGGGCCGGAACCGGACCGGCACACCTTCGACGCCATAGTGGACGAACGGGACCTTCGGGAGACGTACTTGCCGGCCTTTCGGACCTCCATCGTGGACGGGGGCGCCGAATCGGTAATGTGCGCCTACAACCGCTTCCGGGGGGATCCGGCCTGCGGGAGCCCCCTGTTGCTTCAGGACATCCTCAGGGAGGAGTGGGGTTTCGAAGGCTATGTGGTGTCGGATTGTTGGGCCATCACCGACATCTACAACACCCACAGGGTCGTGGAAACTCCGGCCCAGGCTGCAGCCATGGGGGTGGCCTCGGGTACGGACCTCAACTGTGGAGTCACATACGATAGTCTTGGCGCAGCTGTCCGGGACGGGTACCTGACCGAAGAGCAGCTGAATGTCTCGGTACGGCGTCTCCTCAGGGCCCGTTTCCGCTTGGGAATGTTCGACCCACCGGAACGAGTCCCATTTTCCTCCATCCCCTATAGCGTAAACGACTCGGAGGAGCACAGGGCCCTGGCCCTGGAAACAACCAGGAAATCCATTGTCCTGCTGAAGAATGAGGACAACCTTCTGCCCCTGAGCCGGGAGTTGGGTACGATCGCCGTCATAGGACCCAACGCCGACGAGGTGGAGGTCCTCCTGGGCAACTACAATGGGACTCCGTCCGATCCGGTAACCCCGCTACGAGGAATTCGGGAAAAGGTCTCGCCCCGAACCCAGGTCCTCCATGCCATGGGATCCGCCCTGGCCGAAGGCCTCCCCGCCCTCGAGCCTATCCCCGCCGGTGTGTTATGGGCGGGGCGGACCCCCGAAGCCCAGAGTGGATTGAAGGCCGAGTATTTCGCCAACGCCGATATGGAGGGCGAGCCTTTTGCCGTCAGGACCGACCCGGTTGTGGATTTCCACTGGTGGGGTGACGCCCCAATGGCTGGCCTCCACCCCGGCGAGTTCAGCGCCCGGTGGACGGGCACACTCATCCCGCCGACCTCGGGAAGCTACGCCCTTGGGGGAAAGGGGCTGGGACGGTTCCAGGTGTTCGTGAATGACTCCCTGGTAGCGGGCTTCTCCAGCGAGCATGAGATCAACACCCGGTGGACGAACTTCGAGTTGGAGGCCGGAGCAGCCCAGGATATCCGGGTGGAGTTCCGCCCCCGACGAAAGGACAGCGCAGTCCAGCTCGTCTGGGCCCAACCCGAATCGGACCTGAAGGCTGAAGCTCTTCGGGTCGCCGAGAATTCCGATGCCGTCATCATGCTCATGGGCCTCTCCCCCCGGCTGGAAGGGGAGGAGATGCGGGTGGAGGTTCCGGGGTTCGCCGGAGGGGACCGAGTCGACATCGGCCTCCCAACACCCCAGCGGGAGCTCATTGAGTCCGTGGTGGCTACAGGGAAACCGGTGGTCGTGGTTCTCCTGAATGGCAGCGCTCTAGCCATTTCCTGGGTAGCGGAATCCGTGCCCGCCATCGTGGAGGCCTGGTATCCCGGTCAGGCCGCGGGAACGGCCATCGCCGACGTCCTATTCGGCGACTACAACCCGGCGGGCCGCCTGCCTGTCACCTTCTACCGGTCCGTGGATCAGCTACCCCCCTTCGAGAACTACGACATGGCGGGGAGGACCTACCGGTACTTCGACGGGGATCCCCTCTTCCCCTTTGGACACGGCCTGAGCTATACCACCTTCGCGTACGGTGGTCTCGAGATGCCCGACTCGGTGCGGGCCGGAGAGGATGTTCGAGTCTCAGTGGAAGTGGAGAACACCGGGCCCATGGTAGGAGAGGAGGTCGTGCAGCTCTACATCACTGATGTGGCGGCTTCTTTCCCCGTTCCCATCCGTTCTCTCCAAGGGGTGGAGCGGATCTTCCTGAGGCCAGGCGAGAGGCGGACCGTCACCTTCACGCTGGGATCCCGACAGCTCACTCTCATCGACGATGAGGGTGAGCGAGTCATCGAGCCCGGGGTGTTCGAAGTGAGCGTAGGGGGCAAGCAACCAGGGTTCAGTGGGCTGGCCGATGCCCGAACGACACAGATAGTATCAGGACGGTTCGAGGTGGTGGAGGGGGATCGGCCCTGAACCGGAATCTGACATGTCAGGGTCGCGGAGTGGAATCCTGGCCCCTAATATGGGCGCTTGGTGCTTGCTTCACCCGGTTATCAATGTCCGGCTTCTGTTCGCGGCACCCATGGACGACCGGCTAGGAATGGGATCCCACAGGAGGATTGACATCATGCAGGCTCAGCAGCCTCGAACACTTCTCATCGGTACTCTCCCCGTCATCCTACTCATGGGATTCACGGGCTGCGGGCCCACGGAGGAGCCCATGTCCCAGCATGTGACCCAGGAGGCCTTCGGTGCCACCCCGGAAGGGGAAACCGTCGAGCTCTTCTC
>JBDHGR010000487.1:0-3749 GCA_039589815.1 Gemmatimonadota bacterium
CACCAGCCTGACACCCCGGGGGATTTCATCCAGAAGGATGTTTTCCCCGTTCCCATGGGAATCACTCACTACGATCTCGGTGGCCCCTGCAGACCGGGCGGCGCGGATGGCGGCGTTGACCTCCGACGTAAGCCATTTCCGCGCCTGTTGGTATTCGAATCCGGTGGGCCCGAGATGGTCTCCCGTGACGACTCCTACCACCCCCTCCATATCCGCCGAGATGTAGACCTTGAGTCCGTCCTGAGCGGACGCCGACGTAGGGTTGGAGGCCAATGGGGTCAGAAGGGGGAGGAGGTACACCGCTTGCCGAAGGAATGGGATGGAGGACAACATGGCGGATTCCTCGTCTTTCGATGGGAATGGAAGCTGAGCTATTCTATGTCATCCCGACGGGTCGGGCGACGGGTTGGACGATGCGTCCGGGCAGGGGTGGAGTGCCGACAAGGCTTCCGTGGGCCAATTCTCTCCTTCTGATGGCCGGTGGTTATGGACAAGGGACCCGTCGAATCAATCGTCGACGCCAACGATGTCATCACCGAAGTCAACGAGGCAGGGTAGGGTGAGGGGCCTCCGCTGGATCCAGGGGTACTACCTGGCCTCGCCGCTCTTCTTCCTGCTGGGTTTTTGGTGGGGAGCGGAGATTCGGGTCACCTTTATTCCCGACTCCGGCCTTCGTTTTCTTTACTACCTGGCCCTTAGCGGACTTGGCCTCCTGGCCCATTTTCGGCCGGCCTCGGCGCCTTGGGTGGCCATGGGGGAGAGCGCGATGAATCTCCTTCTCATCATGCTCTGGATTCTGTTACCCATCTATGCACTCGGCGACGACGTCATGGGCACCGGGGCCCTAAGCGTGCCATATACCCCACTCGAGGTTCTGTTGAACGGCCTTCTGGCGGGGTCTTTCTTCCTTCTGGGTTTCTATCGGGCCCAGGGTGCAGTTCTGGCCCGGTTCCCCTGGATATCGGTGGGGAACGATAAAGGCCCCGGGAGCCGCTGAGGATCCCCGGGGCCGGGCTCGTGCTGGAACCTATGCTCTCGCGCGCGGAGCGGAGGGTCGCCCCGCGGACGTCCTTTCAGCCTAATTGTTCAGCCTATTTGGCGTGACCCGCGACGTGCTCTCCCACGAGGATCTTCCCGATCTCATCCCGCTGGATCTGGTTGGTGCCCTCGTAGATCTGGGTGATTTTCGCATCCCGCATGTACTTCTCCACGGGGTAGTCCCTCATGTACCCGTAGCCCCCGAACACCTGGACGGCGTCGGTGGTGACCTCCATGGCGACGTCCCCGGCGAAACACTTGGACATGGCCGAGTACATGGTGGGCCGGAGCTTGGTATCGGAGTCGATGTGCCGGGCAGTGGCATAGATGAGAGCCCGGGCGGCCTCGACCTTCATGGCCATATCGGCCAACATGAAACGGAGCCCCTGGAAGGAAGAGATGGGGTGGCCGAATTGCCGGCGCTCGATGGAGTAGTCCACGGCCATATCCAGCGCGCCTTGGGCGATACCCAGGGCTTGGGCTCCGACCCCGGGCCTCGAAGCGTCGAAGGTTTTCATGGCCGTGATGAAGCCGGTACCCTCCCGTCCCAACAGGTTTTCCGCCGGGACCCGACAGTCCTCGAAATGGAGCTCACGGGTGGCCGAGGCCCGTATCCCCATCTTGTCTTCCTTTTTCCCAAAAGTGAATCCGGGTGTGTCCTTCTCCACCACGATGACACTGGCTCCACGGGGGCCTTTATTGGGGTTGGTGAGGGCCACGATGGTGTAGATCTCTGCCTCACCGGCGTTGGTGATCCACTGTTTTGTGCCATTCAAGACGTAGTGATCCCCGTCCCGGATGGCCGTGGTCCGGACCCCTCCAGCATCGGATCCGGCGCCCGGCTCCGTGATGGCAAAAGCACAGAGGCGCTCCCCGGATGCCACGGCTGGGAGGAACCGTTCCTTGATCTCCGTTCCTCCCGCGATCATGATCGGAAGGACTCCAAGGGCCGTTCCGGCAAAGGAAAGGGCGGTGCCACCACATGCCTTGGAGAGCTCTTCCGTGACCAGCACCATGTTCATGGTCATGGTCCCGCCGAACCCACCGTACTCCTCGGGAATAAGAATCCCGAAGAGATCCACTTCGGCCAACTTCTTCACGACGGGCCAGGGGAATTCTCCCGTGACGTCGTACTCCGCCGCCACGGGGCGGATCTCCTCATCTGCGATGGTCCTGGCCAGGTCGCGAATGGCTTCCTGCTCTTCGGTCAACAAATAATCAAGCACGTCTTGGTCTCCTCATCTTCATCAAAACCCTGCATCGGGTATCGGCTTCAGGCGTAGCCCTTCGCCCGGATCGGTTGTCTGTTACTTCCCACTGTCTCCCCAGAGAAGGGGATGCTGCACCCACAGTTTTCCTGCGTCGAACACGAAGCGGAGCTGCCTCTCCGGGAGCACCGTTCCGAAGGATCCCACCTGGAATTGGCCCGAGAGACTTCGGGGTTCGGCCAGGCGGTGAAGGAGATCCACCAGGCGGGCCGCGTCGAGGTTCACCTCGTTCATCGTCAGCTCGACATTGGAGCTTCCAGTGGCGCGGGCGACGCAATCCCCTTCCGGGTAGAGGCCCTCGAAGGTGTCGGCCAGGTCCTGAAGAGCCACGGCGGCGGCTTCGGGAGTCTGGGAGCGTAGGGTGATCTTCCCATCCAGGCGCTGGACCTCCGGATCGATAGTCAGCTCAGCCCCGCCCATATATGGCCGCCGCAAGGCCTGCCGGAAATCCGGGTGTGCCCACTGGATATGGATGGTGCCACCCGCTTCGACACGGATCCGGACGAGCTGCCCATGTTCTTCCTCCGTGTGGACGAAGAAGTCTCCTCCGGGCATATCTTCATGGAACTCCGCCGGAATCTCGGAGAAGAGCCTGACCAGCTCGTGTACGATGGTTGGCAGATGGTTGGTTGAGGTGGGCTCCACGTGCCTGACCACAATGGAATCTGACGGTGAATCGAACTCGAGCCATTCCCCGGGGATGGCGGCCAAACGCCTGGCTACCTCACCTGGGATCGGTCCCACTTCGACCCGCCCGACGCACCCTTGATCGTAGAACATTCCCTTTCCCTGGCAATCGAGGACTTCGAAACGCCGTAAGGATAGGCAAACCGCGGCGACCTGTCACCAGAGAGGCAGTGGAAAGGTGGGGGGCGGAAGCCTAGATTCCACTCCTTCCGGACTTCGAACCTTCTTGGGGTGGTGCCTAGTGACTGATCGATTCAATCAACTCGTGCAGGCTATCGTAGGTAATGACGCTTTTCGGGTCGGTGCTCTTTTGAGTGAAGCTCCGGAGATGGTGGCGACCCGTGATCCCGAAGGGCGGACACCCATCCTCCTTGCCCTCTACTTTCGGAACGAAGCTTTGGCCACCCTTATAAGGGAACGGACACCCGACCCGGACCTGTTCGAAGCCGCCGCCCTGGGGGAAACCGACTTGGTGGCGGAGCTCATGGACAGAACGCCTGGGGGGGCCAACGCCATCGCCCCGGATGGCTTCGGCGTTCTGGGGTTGTCGGTGTATTTCGGCCGGGTGGACACGGCGGAGTTTCTGCTGACGGCCGGGGCAAATCCGAATACCTCCTCAGCGAATGCCTTCCAGGTTCGACCCATACATAGCGCGGCCGCTCATCTGGATGGTGCCAGGTCATTGGAGCTGGTGAAGATCCTCCTCGAGGGAGGGGCAGATCCGAATTTGTCCCAGGCCGGAGGGTGGACGCCCCT
>JBDHGR010000488.1:0-5444 GCA_039589815.1 Gemmatimonadota bacterium
CTCTCTCCGTTCCTGAAGAACGTTGTGGGCCATGACGCCATAGATTCCTATGGCCGACAGGAAGATGGCGAGTACCCCGAGGGCGCTGACAAAAAGAGTCAGGAAGGCCATGGCGGCCACCTCGTACTCGATGTGATCCTCCATGGTCCGGACCAACGTGATCGGTTGGTCTGGGTCGATGGCTCTGATGACCCGTCGCACATCCGGGACCAAGGCCGTGGGTACTCCAGCCGTTCTGACTGCCACGGCCGGGTTACGGAGTGGGACCTGGGTCAGGGGTATGTACACTGCCGGCTCGATCAGTCCATCGAAGGGGATCCGGCTTTGCATGATGTTCCCAACCACCCCGACGATCTCACGATACTCTCCTTGAATCTCAACGCGCTGTCCAAGGGTCTCTTCATCGGGGAAGAACCGGCGAGAGAACTCCTGGTTCACTACGACCACCAGAGAGGTCCCTTCTTGGTCGGTATCCTCGAGCAGGCGCCCGGAGAAGTGGGGGACCTCGAGGGTGGAGAAGTAATCCGGGTTCACGCTCTGCCACCCGCTGCGGGGCCGCTCGTTCAGATCTGCCACCTCCTGCCCTTCGATCTGGAAGAATGAGTTGACATTCTCCCTGCCCCTGGGAAGGGACGCCATCACAGCCACGCCCTCTACCCCCGGAGTCCCCTTCAGGCTACGGATGAGCTCTTCCTCGAAGAGGAGGCGATCCGAGGCTTCTGCATACTTGTATTCGGGGAGAGTAAGCTGAAATGTGAGGAGCCCATCCGTGCGGAACCCGTTGTCCGCGAAAACCAGGGCGTTCATGACTTCCCGGAGTTCGCTGGCTCCGGTAAGGAGCGCCAAAGCCACGGCGATCTGACCGACCACGAAACCGCTTCGGAGCCGCTTCCGGCTCTTGCCCGCTGTCCCACCCCGACTCCCGTCTCCAAGGGCCTCTCTTAGGTTCCCCCGAATGGCGTGGAGGGCGGGAGCTAGCCCGAACAGTACTCCTGCACCGACAGCGATCCCCACCGTAATGAGGAGAGTGGGTAGGTCCAGAGAGGGGAGGAAAGCCCGAGGGAGCTCTGCTGGCATGGCGGCGGTGAGGGCCCCGATCACGTAGACCGCCAACACGATTCCGACCACGCCACCCGCCAAGCCGAGCATCACACTCTCGGTGAGGAGTTGCCGGACGATGCGGGCCTTTCCTGCGCCGAGGGCGGTTCGGACCGCGATCTCCTTCATTCGGGTTTCGGCACGGCTCAAGAGGAGGTTCGCCACGTTGGCGCACGCGATTGCCACTCCGAAGAGAGACACGGCGATGAGAAGCATGATCAGCTTTTCGTCGGTGGGCCCCGGGAACCACTGGCGAGCCGGCTGGACAAGGACATCCCAGCCGCGGTTCTCATCCGGATACTCGGTTTCGAGCCGGGTTGCGATGCCGGTGATTTCGGACCGAGCTTGCTCCACGGTCGCTCCGGGTACCAGCCGCGAAAATACCAACCACCCCTTGGAGCCCCGGTCCTCCTGGTCCAGGAGGTCGGTGGGTCTGAACACCTCGATCATGGCCGGCAGCATCTCGAAGTCCTCCGGCATGATCCCAATGACCGTGTACGGGGTTCCATCCAGGGTCAGGGTCCCACCGAGCGCCCCCGGATCACTGTTGAAATGCCGCTCCCAGTAACGGTGCGTGATCACCACGACGTCGCCGACCCCCGGGGCACCCTCCTCCGAACGGAACGCCCGGCCCTGTGCCGGTTGGAGCCGAAGCACCTCGTTCGCAGTTCCGAACGTAAGGGCCGCCATGGAGGAGAAGTTGGTGGCTGCATCCTGCCAGTCCCGAAAATTCGGAGCCGATGCAGCAGCGGCCATGTCGATGCTCTCGCCCTGCCGGATCTCCCGGACCAGGACCAAACCGTCCTGGTCTCCAAAAGGGAGAGGCTCCAGCCAGAAAGCGCTGGCCAGAGCGAACATAGCCGTGGCCGCGGCGATGCCCAGGGCCAGGGAGATGGCGGCTACCGATGATACCACCGGGGTCTTCCAGAGCATGCGGACGCCGAACTTCAGATCCTGGAGGAGGGTGCTCATATGGCCTTCCAAATGGGGGACGGCTGCTTCCAGATTGATGAACTTCCCAGGTGCCCCTACGGGCCAGTGGTTCGGGAGGTTTCCAGGGGTTTTGAGCCAGGTCGCGGAAAGCTGAGCCCGTTAACCGAAATGGGGCCCATCTGCCCCGACCATTTCCGTCCCTTTGGGTCAGGATTTCCCCATTTAACATTCCTGAATTAAGTAAGCCTCCATTCTGATGATGGGAGAGGTCACGCCGGGCCCCCACCCCCCCTTTTTTGTTCTTTGCGAAAAAGTGGTCGAAATGGCCCAATAATTGCTTTCATCATTGGTGATTTTGGGTGTTTTCGTTGTTACACCCCGAAGATTCGAAGACTGGGCTCTCCGGTCCCCGGGAGAGGGGCAGGAAGCGCTTTGTTCAAACCAAAAAACACGAGCAGCAAGAGAGGGCCAATGTCCGTCTCAACACTGATTCTGCTCTCCTATCTTTTGCTGGCCATATTCGCGTTTTTTTTCGTCTTGAAGTCGGTGAAGATGGCCCGGATGCCGGTTCATTTACGGTGGGAGCTGTCGCCAGTTCCGCACGAAAAAGGGAAGGGGCACTATGGGGGCTCGTACCTGGAAACCGCCGAGTGGTGGACGAAGCCCCGTGAGAAGGACCATGTGGCCGAGGGCCTCTATATGTTCAAGGAGATCCTGTTCCTGAAGGCTCTCTTCGAACACAAGAGGAGCCTCTGGTGGTTCTCCTTCCCCTTCCACTTCGGGATGTACCTCCTGATCGGGGCTGCGGCCCTTTTGGCGCTGGGTGGGATCGGAACGGTCACCGGGTTCGTGACTCCCGACCTGTGGCTTCTGAGTCGAGGCCTCCCGCTCCTGGCCGGGGCAGGATACGCACTGGGAATTCTGGGGGCCGTGGGTCTCTTCTTCACCAGGCTCCTGGAGAAGGGCATGGCCAATTCCACCACCAATGCCACCTACTTCAACGTCCTCCTTCTGGGAACGCTGTTTGGAACGGGGCTGTGGGCGGTGTTCTCCGTACCGGACTTTACGGGCCAGGTGTTGGGGTTTGTCGGAGCACTTTTCACCGCAGACCTGTCCATCCAACTCGCTGGAATCCTGAAGGCCCATTTTCTCCTCTCCTTCATCTTCCTGGCCTACCTCCCCTTTACCCAGATGATGCACTTCGTGGCCAAGTATTTCACCTACCATGAAGTCAGATGGGATGACAATCCGCTGGAGCCGGGCGGGAAGATGGAGAAGGAGCTTATTGAGCTTTTGGGGCAGTCACCGACCTGGTCGGGGCCTCACGTGAGGGCCGACGGGAAGAAAACCTGGGTGGATATCGCCACTGATACCGGCAAGCAGGAGGCCGAAAAATGAGCGAGAAGGTTCGCGTTAAAGATATTGGCCGGGAGGATCTCCCCATGTTGTCGGAGGTCCGTCCCGAGGAGCTGATCCCCCTCCCGCCACCGTACGACAAGCTGGAGGATCTGCCGGGTTTCAAGCAGGTGTCCGACGAGAAGAAGGAGCGGGTGGTATGCAATCTCGACGGTGTCATCGCTGCCGCCATGCCTCATCCGGAAAGCCCTGAGGAGGAGCAGAAATACGTAGAGATGTTCGTGGAGGGGTTGAAGAAGCTCCTTTCCAAAGAGAACAACTGGACCTTTCTGCAACCCCTGACACTCTCCCTGGAATACTGCATCGGCTGTCAGACCTGTGCAGACGCCTGCCACGTCTTTGAAGCTACAGGTGGGAAAGAAATCTACCGGCCCACGTATCGGTCCGAAGTTTGGCGCCGTCTGGTAAACAAGTACGTGAAGCCCGGAGGGAAGCTCCTGGCTCCGCTGAAGGGCGCGGACATCGACCTGAACTGGACCACCATCACCCGCCTCTACGAGCTGACGTATCGCTGCAACCTCTGTCGGCGCTGCGCTCAGGTCTGTCCGGTGGGCGTGGATAACGGACTCATCGCCCATGAGCTGAGGAAACTTTTCAGCCAGGAGCTTGGGTGGGCCCCCACCGAGCTTCACGAAAAGGGCACTGTCCTCCAGCTGGATGTGGGGTCCTCCACCGGCATGAATTCGGTGGTGGTGAAGGACAACATCGAGTTCATCGACGAGGACATAACCGATGAGACCGGCATCGAAACGGTCACTCCCTTCGACAAGGAAGACGCCGACGTCCTCCTCATTCACAATGCAGGGGAGATGCTGGCCTGGCCGGAGAACCCCGGGGCCTTTGCCATCATCCTCAATGCGGCGGGGATCGACTGGACCCTCTCCTCGGAAGAGGTGGGGTACGACGGAGTCAACTACGGCCTCTTTTATGACGACGTCCAACTCGCACGGGTGGCTGTCAAACATTCCCAGACTGCTCAGAAACTCAATGCCAAACGGATCGTGATGGGCGAGTGCGGCCACCAGCACAAGGCTTTGGTCACCATTGCTGACAGGGTTCTGGTGGGTGACCTGGCCGTGAGGCGGGAGAGCTTCTTGCCGCTTCTGGAAGAGATTGTCTTCAGCGGAAAGATCGAATTCGATCCGTCCAAGAACGACTTTCCGGTAACGCTGCACGATCCCTGTAACATCGTCCGTAACCTGGGGATCGTTGAACCCCAGCGCCGCATTCTGCGCTACCTCTGCCCGCAGTTCCGTGAGATGACGCCCCACGGCGTGGACAACTATTGCTGTGGCGGTGGGAGCGGTTTCGCCATCATGTCCGGCAATAACTACGAGGACTGGAGGAACAACGTCAGCGGGCGTGTAAAGTTCAAGCAGATCATCCAAGCTTTCCAGGACCAGCCTGGCCCAGAGGTGAAGAAGTACCTCTGTGCGCCCTGCTCCAACTGCAAGGGGACAATCCGGGATATGCTGAAATATTACGGCGCCTTGGAGAGGAGCGGCATCACCTACGGCGGGCTGGTGGAGCTCATCGTGAACGCCATGGTTGATGTGAAGGAGCCCTTCATCAAGTGGGAGATGTACTAGGGAACCTCTGCACCCCACCTGTGCAGCGGCTCCCCAGGGTAGGCGACTATACGTCTCGGGCTCAGCTGCCCGACCCCCGTCTGGAAGAAAGAAGCCCCGGCCACGTACTTGGTGGCTGGGGCTTTTTCCCTCTGGGGTGCCGGTCGGGCGAAGCGGGCTGCCCGGTTGCCGGGCCTTCCGAACCTAGGCCGGCTTGCTTTCCTCGCCGGGGGACAGCTCCAACATGGATCCCCGCACGACCTCTTCAATCCGGTCGCAGACCTGAGGCTTCTCCAGCATGCTCACCACCAACCTGTGCCTTGGTCGTTGGAGCATCCGTCCCATGGAGTCGGGAGGAATCGCCAGGATCACCCGGATGTGGGGAAGTCTGGGATCGGCGGCGATGGAATCCAGGAGACCGAACCCCTG
>JBDHGR010000489.1:0-3742 GCA_039589815.1 Gemmatimonadota bacterium
CCAGAACCACGGGAGCTCAAAAGAAGCCGGCCCAACCGCTCCGCTCCGGGGTAATGATGCAACAGAGCCGCGACGCGGGCCGCAGCGTAGACTACGGGATCTGTCCCGGCCTCCTCAAGCCTCAGAACCACCTCATCCTGAGCTCCCCTACTCCCGAACGCAAAGGCCGAAACCGCTTCAAAGGGCAACGCTTGTGAGCTTTCCGGGTTCAAAGTGCCCATCAACCGGTTGAATTTCTGCTCGTCCCCATCCCTCGCAGCAGCATCCAGGACATGGTACTTGGCCTCTCCGTAGTTCGGATCCGCTTCCAGGACGTCCTCGAAGTATTCGACCGCATCTCGGGAGGGCCTTCCTCGCAAGGGGTTGTAGTAGGCCAGAACCGAGCCCAACCCAGCTAGCACCTCGGGTCTCTGAGGGTATTCGTCATAGAGCAGTCGGTAATTCTCTTCTGCCCTGTCCGCATTGTTGTTAAGGAAGTCCCGCCATGCGGTCAGGAGCCGCACATTGAGAGGGGACAAACCTGACCTCAGGTTCCATGCATCCTCAACGGCTTGCCTGGAAAGGTCCCAATTCCACGCATAGAGGGCTGCCTGGGAGAGACGGTAGTGGGCAATCGAAAAAGTGGAATCGGCTTCAATCGCCTCTGACAGCAGATCAACAGCAGATATATAGTTCCCTGCTCGGAATTCGTGATCCCCCTCGAAAAACGCTTTCTGGGCAATGGGATCATCGGTCGGGAGATCCGCGAGCAAGGAGGGATCGGCGTCGCTCCACTCACTGAACAACGCCAGGGCCAGCTCGTTGACCAGATCCAGATACCCTTCCACCCTCCCCTCCTGAGAGAGCGGTCCTACAACCTCCTCGCTCAGAACCTCAAACAGACTGGCGCTTGCACTGACAGTTCCGTCCGGCTCCGCAGTCAGACCTCCATAAAGGACCAAGTCTGCCTCTACCACCCCCGCCACGTTCTTGTACAGGGGAGGGCCGTTCAAGCCCTGACCCTCCAGTTCTTCGGCCAGGCTTCTGATTTGGTTGATGTCTTTCGGCAGGAATATCCCACCACTCAGCTTGGTGGCGAGATTCATCGCCATTCCTTCGGCCATCCAGCGGTCATCGGCCAAACCGGCGAAAGTGAACGGCATAATCGCAATGGATTCCCTGGTTAGGGGAGTCGAAGCCCGCTCATCCGATCCCTGGCCCCTGTTGGAAACCACAGAGTAAACCGCCACTAGCGCCAGCACCGCCGCTGCGCTCGCCGCCCACTTCGCCCAACCCTTACCGAAAAACCAAGCCTTCCCACCTGCCTTACCCCATCCCTTCACATCCTTTGGTGTCGGGACCGCCAGGTCGGCGTTGGTAATAGCGAACACCTTCTGGGGTTCTTTGACATTCTTGAGGGGGACCTCGGCCAGGAACTGGGTGGATATGCGTGGATGGTTTTTCACCTCTTCGGCGATCTTTCCGGAGACCAGCACCCCACCGGCCACGGAGAGGGATTCGATTCGGGCCGCCACGTTCACCCCATCCCCGTAGACGCCGGTCTTGTCGAAAGCCACATCCCCCAGGTGGACCCCGATCCGGACTGAAACCGGGGGTTCATCCCGAAGGTCCACCTGCACGGCTACCGCACACTCCACCGCCTGAATGGCGCTTTGGAAGCCACACAATGCCCCGTCGCCATAGAACTGGACTATCTCCCCGCCAAACTCAGAAACACGCTGCTCCAGAACCTCCCGCTGACGGTCCCGGAGCAGCTTCGCCCTCCGCTCATCCTCCTGCATCAGGGCCGTATAGCCGACAATGTCGGCGAACATGATTGCGGCGAGCTGACGGGGCATATACCGCGCCTGGTCTGGGTGGAAGAGAGCCTAGGCAGAACTTACACGCTGGACACCTGTGAAGCACGCAAAACGTCCCTCGATTCAGGAGCATGACGGCGATTCTGATGACTGGATCCCCGTTGATGGTTGGAGCTCCCTGGTACCCGGCCGTTTCTCGAGCGTTTCCGGAGGAACGGGAGGCCGGCTCGCTCCCTGCAACCTTCGACCCCTTAACTACGTCATAGATCTATATCCACACTGGATACAGCTGGATACGCCTGTCCTGGACCGAATGCGATGGAACACCAAGACCAACAGCAGAACGCGCCAATCGATACCTCTAGTGACCCGGCCCTGACCTCCGCCCAATTCCACATCCTCCTTACCCTGGCCGAGGGGAATCGACACGGATACGGAATCATGCGGGAGGTGGAGCACCGGACCGAAGGGGCTCTGGAATTGGGTCCGGGAACACTGTACCGCTCTATCAAACAACTCCTTTCCCGAGGCCTCATCACCGAGGTGGATCCGGTAGTCGAAAGCCCTCCCGAAACGACCAACAGGCGTCGTTCCTATGCTCTCACCCCCGCTGGCAGAGCCAGGACGGCGGAAGAAGCGCAACGCCTTCGGAGCCTGGTTCAGTGGGCCAAGGATGCCATGGTCCTGGAGGGCGGTGGACCATGAGCAGATTCTTGGCCCAGCTAGGGCGGGTACTCCTCGGGATTTTTCCCGGCGACTTCCGAGAGCGCTTTGGCGAGGACATCGCCCACCACTTCGGCACGGGATCTCATGACGCACGGGTCCGAGCAGGACTGCCGGGCGTCATCCGGTTCTGGATCAAATCCATCACCGACGTGGTTCAGGCCGCCATGGCCGAGCGACAAGAGGAACGACAGATGAACAAGGAACGAGCTGGAGGGAGCGGGCTTTCCGACCTGACCCTGGACGCCGGTTACGCGGTAAAGGCACTTCTCCGAACGCCGGGCTTCACGCTGGTCGCTCTGCTCACCCTGGCCCTGGGGATCGGTGCCACAACGGCCATGTTCTCCGTCACTGATGCGGCATTGGGTCGGGCTCTCCCCTTCCCCGACGCGGACCGGCTGGTTCTTGGCCGAGCCACATTCAGCGGAAACGTCAACCCCTGGGTGTCTTTCCCCGATTATCAGGACTATCGGGATCAGGCCGAGTCGCTGGAATCCCTCGCCACGATCGGCGGTGGCGCCGGCCTGGTCACCATCACCGGAGGCGACGAGCCGGAGCAGGCAAGCGTCACCTTCATTACACCTAATCTGTTCGAGACCCTGGGGACGCATCCCAGGCAAGGCCGCACCTTCACCATGGAAGAGCTCCCAGGGGACGGGGCCGGCCAGGTCGTTATCAGCCATGGGTTCTGGCAGCGGTGGTATGGCGCGGCTGACGACGTTCTGGGAAAGACCCTCATCATCGACGGAAGCCCGGCGACGGTGATGGGTGTGATGCCGGCCGGATTCCGGTTCATGTATGACACGGACCTCTGGGTCCCACCTTGGCCGGGAAATTCAGACCCCATCACCCGCCGCTATCACAACTGGCTTCTGGTGGGCAGGCTCGCTTCGGACGTGTCGCTCGACGCAGCTCGATCCGAAATCGATCTCATCTCCACCCAACTCGAGGAGGCCTATCCAGAATCCAATCAGACCAAGGCACTCCAAATAGACGGTCTCCAAGATGCCATGGTGGAGGGATACCGACAGTCGCTCCTCATCCTGATTGGAGCCATCGTTCTTGTTCTGCTCATCGCCTGCAGCAATGTGGCCAGCCTCCTCATGGCCCGCGGATCCACCCGGACGTCGGAGATGGCGCTCCGGGCTGCCCTTGGAGCCGGGCGCACCCGACTCACACGACAGCTTCTGGTGGAGTGCCTGATCCTGGCCTTGGTGGCC
>JBDHGR010000490.1:0-3722 GCA_039589815.1 Gemmatimonadota bacterium
GATGGCGGTGGCACAACTCAGCAACTCACCCAGACAGCTGCAACCTTCCAAGAAACGGCGTGGTCTCCTGCGGGTGACCGAATCGTGGCCATCCGGGGGCCTGCCCAGGCGATGCACGAAGCCACCGGACCCAGGGCGTCGGGGGCCGCCAACGACATCGTGTGGATACCGGTGGGGGGCGGAAGCCCCACCTTCATTGCCCCCACTGATGGTCGTTCCTTGCCCCACTTCACCCATGACGCGGATCGTATCTACCTTTTCCACGGCACCAACGGCCTGGTCTCCATCCGCTGGGATGGCACGGACGAGAAACGGCATGTCAAAGTCGTTGGCAACAAGCGTCCAGGTGCGGAGCAACCGAATCCGGCTTCGGCCATCGTCATGGCCCCTGAGGGAGACCAGGCCCTGGCCGCAGTGAACAACGATCTCTACGTGGTGACCGTTCCGTACGTGGGGGGTGAGACACCCACCGTTTCCGTAGCGAATCCGGAAACCGCGGCGTTCCCCGCTCGGAAGCTCACAGTGGTGGGGGGGCAGTTCCCAGCTTGGGATGCCGGGGGCCGCGAGGTTCACTGGTCCATCGGCAACGCCCACTTCGTGTACGACCTGGACCGGGCTGAGGCCGTGGAGGACTCCATTCAGGCCGCGGAACTGGCGGACACCGCACAACGGGAAGCGGTGGGGGGAACACAGGCCGGGGACAGCGCTCGCACGCAGGAGTCGGCGGAAAAGGAGAAGCCCGGGTACGAGGCCGAGGAGCACCGCATCGTCATCAGAGCCACCCGTGACATCCCCCGTGGAGAGATCCTGCTCACGGGAGCTCGGATCATCACCATGCGAGGAGACGACGTCTTCGAGAACGGAGACCTACTGATCAGGGACAACCGGATCGCCGCACTGGGGCCCGGGGGCTCCGTTCAGGTACCGGAGAATGCCGAGGTCATGGACCTTACGGGCAAGACCATCGTGCCCGGCTTCGTGGACGTTCACTCCCACATGTGGCCACCGTGGGGTTTGCACAAGGACCAGGTGTGGCTCTACCTGGCGAACCTTGCCTACGGCGTTACCACCACCCGGGACCCTCAAACCTCCAGCACCGACATCCTCAGCTACGGGGACCTCGTGGAGACGGGGGAGGTTTTGGGGCCTCGCCTCTATTCCACCGGGCCGGGGATCTTCGGCGACTACGCGGAAGACCCTATCCGTGATTTGGACCACGCCCGGGATATCATGCGACGGTACCGGGACTATTACGACACCAAGACCGTGAAGATGTATATGAGCGGAAACCGCCAGCAGCGGCAGTGGGTGATTATGGCGGCAAGGGAGTTCGAACTCATGCCCACTACCGAGGGCGGCCTCGAGTTCCGCTATGACCTCACCATGATGTTGGACGGGTACCCGGGACAGGAGCACAACCTGCCCGTGTTCCCCCTCTTCGAGGACGTTGTGACGCTGGCCGCGGCTTCGAAGATCGCCTACACCCCTACGCTCATCGTGTCATACGGTGGGCCCTGGGGGGAAAACTACTTCTACGCCACCGAAAACGTCCACGACGACGCGAAACTCCGTTACTTCACACCCCATAGTGTCATCGACGGGGTGTCGAGACGCCGAAACGACGGTTGGTTCATGGAAGAAGAGTATGTGTTTCAGGATCATGCCGTGGGGGTCCGGGACATCGTCGAGGCGGGGGGAAGGGCCACTGTGGGTAGTCACGGTCAACTCCAGGGGCTGGGTTATCACTGGGAGATGTGGATGATGCAGTCAGGAGGGATGTCGGAGCTCGATGCCCTGCGCGCTGCGACCGTTTTCCCGGCCGAGGCCATCGGCCTGGACCAGGACCTGGGTTCCCTGGAAGCGGGCAAGCTCGCGGACCTCCTCATTTTGGACGGCAATCCCCTGGAAGACATTCGCAACAGCAACACAATTCGTTGGGTCATGAAGAACGGCCGGCTCTACGAGGGAGACACCCTCAACGAGGTGTGGCCTCGTCAACGGACCCTGGAGAGGGAAGGGTGGATTCTGGGCGAGCCTGAGGAGGAGGCACGAGCGGGTATTCGACGCTGAGAGGGCTCGTACCGCCCATTCTGGTTCCCTTCGAGATGACCCGGATGGGGTTCACGCGTGGGTTGTGGGGGAGGATGATCATCTCCTAACCACAAGTGGCCGGGGTCTGGTGGTGCAAAACTACGGGATGGTTGAGGCGTTCGGACCCGGGTGACACCGGGTTGCGCAGGCGCTAGTCTGTCCGTTCCGATGGGGGATTTCGGTTGGTTGGAGCACGGCATCCTTGATGCTGGAGCCGCGGGGTCGAGTCCCCCCCGAACCTGCGGTCGATCGCACCTTCGAGGACCCGACTTTGACGCCATTGAGCCGGCATTTCACTGCTTGGTCCGTGGCCGCGCTCGTTTTGGGGCTCGGACTCGGGATTGCGCTGCACGGTTCTGACGCGCAATGGGCCGGGATGCTGAACGATTCGCTCAATCCAGTCGGACGTCTTTGGGTCGCATCGCTCCAGCTCACTGTGGTTCCCCTCATCTTCACTCAGGTAGTGGTGGCAGTCCTGAGGACGGAACGCCTCGGTGTGCTGGGCGCGAAGACCATCGCCCTCTTCCTCGCCATGTTGGTGGCTGGCTGGCTCTTCGCGCTCCTCATCGCGCCGCCGCTGGTAGCGCTGTATCCGGTCGATCCCGCAGTCGTCGGTGCTCTGCGGGCCAGTGTCTCGGCCGGGGACGCGGCTGGGGCCGGACTACGAACCGGAACGGGGATGCCGGGTTTGATCCTCGAAGGGATGATCCGGTTTTTCATGGGTGAGAACCCCCTCCCCCTGTTGCTCGGTGCCGTCGTCTTCGCGCTGGTAGCCCGGAGGCTAACCGGGCGCCGCCGGGAGCTGTTCCAGCGTAAGTTCCAGTGGCTTTCCGACACGACGTTGCGGGTGGTCGGGTGGATTCTGCTGATTACCCCCCTCGGGATCCTGGCCCTGACCTTTGGTTTGGCTCGAGGCGCGGGGGGCGGCGCCCTGAGCCTCCTGATCGCGTTCGTCCTGATCATCTCGGCAATCACGCTGCTCTTTACAGCGCTGTTTTATCCGGTGACGGCCGCGTTGGGAGCGATCTCAGTGCGCCAGTTCGGGCGGGGGGTCGCGCCGGCGCAACTGGTTGCGGCGAGCACCCGCTCGTCCCTTGTCGCCCTTCCGGCGCTGGTGGAGGGTGGGAGGGACCGCCTCGGCCTACCCGTTGCCGCGACGGGATTCGTGATACCGCTCGCGGTCGCTACGGTAAAAGTGAGTCGCATGACCACCACCATGACTACGCTGTTGTTTCTGGCGCATGCGTTCGACCTGCCCCTCGGGATGACCCGCATCGCCGCCTTCGGGGGTACGGTGCTGCTCCTCAGCTTCATCGTCGCCGGCCTGCCCGGTCGTGGCCCGGAGACCGCTGTCTTTCCCGCATATGTCGCCGCGGGAGTTCCTCTCGACGGCGTCATAATCTTGGAGGCGGTGGACGCGATCCCCGACATCTTCAAGACCGTCCTCAACGTGACTAGCATCATGAGTGCCGCGGCAATTCTCGCCCCACGACCCTGCGGGAGCAGCGAAGAATGATCTACTTTGTGGTGCCCCGCGACCAGGAGTTCGGAGTCCTGGACTACATGGAGACGTGGGGCCGCAACCTCGTCGGGCTCCTGTCGGTCCTCCACTACGAGGAACTGACCACGCT
>JBDHGR010000491.1:0-3720 GCA_039589815.1 Gemmatimonadota bacterium
AGGCTTAGGGACGACGACCGGCTTCCTTCGCCTCGTCGTCCCTTCTCATTCCTCCCGGAGGACTCTGGCGTGGTCCATCCTCCCAACTCGAGCGGCGGGTACAAAGCTCGCTGCACCCCCGAGGGCCAACATACAAACCAGGCCCATGGCGATGGTGGGTGGATCGAAGGGAGTGACACCCCAGATCACGGTCACGATGACCCGGGAAATCCCAACGGCTAGGGCCGCCCCTACCAAAAGACCGTAGACCACCAACCTGAGCCCGGACATTCCGACGGTTCGAACGGTTCCGCCCGGCGTTGCGCCCAGAGCCATCCTCAGCCCCATTTCCTTCTTCCTCTCTACCACTTCGTTGGCAATGATCCCGTAAAGTCCCACTAGCGCCAGGATCAGAGCAAAGCCGGCGACCATGATCAAAAAAGCGGCGCCCAGGCGCTGCCTGGCCAGAGCCTGGCTCACGACCTCCTCCAGCGAGGCTATTCGGGCCAGGGGAAGATCCGGGTTTACGACGTTGATGGCTCTGGCCACCTCCTGGGACCATTGTGCGGGGTCTCCCCTTCCCTTCACCAACCAGCTGGGGGTGAACCAGGTGTGAACCGTACGCATGAAGGGTCCGCCAGCTTGGGCGGCGGGAATGTAGAGGGTAGGAGAAGCCCACACCGGGCCCCCCGATCCCCAACCTCCGCTTGCCTGCTGAACGTTCCCGACGACACCCACGATGACTACTTCGGAGTTCCCGCCAAGGCCCAAACGGGCACCCACCGGAGGAACCTCTCCGAGGTATTGATCCACGAACGCCTGATTCGCGAGAACCACGGGCGTGGCGTCGGTACCGTCAGCTTCCTCCAGGTTGCGGCCCCCAAGAATCGGGAGACCCAGGGTTTCGACGAAGGCCGGGGTCACATATACCGCGCTGGTCACCGTCGGCGGCCCCTCGTCGGGCGCGTCCAGGACCGCGAAAGGGAAGTTCAAAGGCCGCTCGTAGGGGAGGGTAAGAGCGACAGCGGCCGATCTCACCTGGGGAAGGGTTTCGATCTCCGAAAGGGTCTCCTGGAACAACACCATGACGTCTTCCCCGGTTGAGAAACGGGCATCGTCAAGGGAGAGCTGAACAGTGAGGACCCCTTCCGGATCGAACCCTGGATCCAACCCCTCCAGATGGCCATAGCTCCGGACCAATAGCCCCGCTGAGAAGAGGAGAGCGGTGACCAAACCCACCTGGACGACCAGGAGGGTTCTTCGCAGTCGGTGGCTCCCTCCGCTTACGGCGCCTCGGTAGCCCGACACCAATACACTCCGGAGGTCGAGTCTTCGTACCTGAAGAAGAGGCGCAAGCCCGAACAGGACGACGGCGGCGGCGGTCACCACGACAGATGCGGTGACTGCCCTGACATCCATGGAGAAAGCCTGCCAGGTATCGAACTGGGTGCTTACGACCTCGGCCAACCCGCCAAGGGCCAGGTAGCCGATGATCAGGCCGGCGCACCCGCCCACGAGACCCAGGACGAGATTCTCGGTGAGGATCTGCCGGAAGAGAGAACCTGCGCCCCCGCCCACGGCCTGACGCGTAGCGATCTCCGGGCGACGGGCCATGGCTCGGGCCACCTGCAGGCCCGCCAGGTTAGCGCAGCCCACCAGAAGCATCAGGACCACCGCGCTCAGGAGAAGCAGCAGGGGTGTGCGAATGGTGGCCGTCAGGGCACTGTCGAGGGGCACCAGCCCGTACCGTCGATCACTGGCCTCTCCGTCCTCGGTCAGGTTCGCGTCGATGGCCCCAACCCTTGCGTTCGCCTCTTCCCAAGGAACCCCTCCTGGTATCCGGATCAAGACCTGATAGTTGGCGCCCCCTCCCTCACCAGTGTTGGAGGCCTGAAGGGGTGTCCATACATCGGCATCCAGGTGTGATTGGAACGATGCAGGCATGACGCCGACGACCGTATGCTCCTCGCCCTTCAGCCTGATTCTTCTTCCCAGGATATCCGGGTCTTGCTGGAACGTCCGGCTCCAGAGGCCGTGGGAAAGGATGGCCGCCGGAGGCCCGCCCGGGGTATCCTCCGAGACATCGAACTCCCGCCCCATAAAGGGTGGGACACCCAGGGTTCGGAAATATCCCTCCCCGACCCGCTGCTGCTGTACGAAGGCGGCTCCCGCGTCCGCGGAGAGGTTCACCCCGGACGGCCAGTCCGAGAAGACTGCAGCATTGAGGGGGCCGGCGCCGTCCCGCACCCGCTCCCAATCCATTCCGGTCACGGCAGACATGTCGGCCCGAATCCCCGTTTCCGGATGGTAAACCACCGCCAAGGCTAGGTTGTCCGGATCGGGATAGGGAAGAGCCCGCCAAAGGATGGAGTCCACCACGCTGAAGACCGCGGTGCTGGCGCCCACGCACAGCCCCAGGGTCAATAAGAAGGTCCCCGTCAGGAGGGGCCTTCGAGCCATGCCCCGGAAGGCGAACTTCAGGTTGCGGCCCAGTTCGTCCAAGAAGGCCACACCCCGTACCTCCCTGCTCCTGGATTTCGCTCTCTCTGTGCTTCCGAAGCGAAGAAGGGCTTCACGCCTCGCCTCTACCGGATCCATTCCCGACCGGATCAGATCGCCAGTGAGGAGCTCAATATGAAAAGCCATTTCATCATCCAAGTCCTGGCTGAAACGGCCGCCACGCGTCAGAGTTTTCAAGAAGGAGAAGAGTCTGTGAAACATGGTTCAAACCTCACTGGGGATGGTTTCCAGAACGTTGGAGACTGCTTCTACCATCTCTCGCCACCGGCTCAACTCACCCTCAAGGCGGTTCAGTCCGGCGTTCGTCAGGCGGTAGAACTTGGCTCTCCGATTGTTCTCGGATATCCCCCATTCGGAAGCAATCAACCCCCGGTGCGAAAGGCGGTTCAGGGCCGGGTAAAGGGATCCCTGTTCCAATGCCAAGAGACCTCCGGAACTGTTTTCGATCCTCAACAGGACCCCATACCCGTGATTCGGACCGAGGGAGAGGGCCTTGAGGATCAGCATATCCAATGTGCCGGGGAGAAGCTCTTTGGTGATCAGCATGGGACGACCATGGAAATGCTTTCCTAGTTTAGCTAGGAGAAAGAACTAACGATTACCACTCGGACGCCGGCGGGGGGGTCAAAGTTTCAACCGCCTCTCATCATCCCGGTTCTGGGAACCTGCCACAGACACGCGGTGGGGCAGGTGAGTTCGAGTCTGCGTGCCTCCACGAAACTTTCCAACCTTCCCCTCCGTCCAAGTAGAAGGGACCAACCTGACAACGTCGGCAAAAGAGGCGGCTCGTGTCCAAAAGTTCACTCGGAGAGTTCGAAAAGCTGGTGATGCTCGCGGCCCTCCACCAGGGCCGAGAGGCGTACGGCGCAACCATTATTCGAGAGCTCGAGGCGCGGACCATGCGGACCATGTCGGCCGGAGCGGTCTATGTGGCACTGCGGCGCCTGGAAAAGAAGGGGCTGGTGACATCACACCTGGGGGAGCCAAGTCCCCAAAGAGGCGGCCGCCGCAAGCGATTCTTTACCGTGAACCATGAGGGTGTGGAAGCGTTGCGCCGGGCTCAGGGGGAGTGGACAGCCATGGTGAGCGGGCTCACGGAGATTCTGGGGCACAGCGAGTGATGCACCCGCGCCCTCCACGGCTTGCCGCATGGATCCTCCGCCTGTCAGCCCCTAAGAGGCAATGCGAGGACGTCCTGGGAGATCTGAACGAGAATTACGA
>JBDHGR010000492.1:0-3705 GCA_039589815.1 Gemmatimonadota bacterium
CCTCCGTGACCATTGTCCTCCACCACGACCACGATGGTATCCTGAAGAGAGTGCCGCCAACGGGCCAGAACTCGGGCGACACCAGCCTGGTTTCCGGCGAGCTCCTGATCGGGGTTGAAATTGGCCACATCCGGGTCCAGGGATTCCCACCATATCCCCTCCAGACCTTCCGGGCGGACGTCGGGGACCAGGGTTGCGGCCAGTCTGCGCTTCTCTCCCCGCTCCATGCGGATGGTATCGTCGGCAGCCCTGACCCCCACCGGCACCGGAGTCACTTCATCGGGAATCCAAATCGGCGAATTATTGGCCACGTCCCAGTCGGGAAAGGGGTAGACCTCTCCCGTCGTCAGGTCCCGTAGGATGAAGGCTGCCTGGCCGTCAACAACGTCGATCTGGATGGCTGCCGCTCCATCCGGCGAGCAGGAGAGTGCTCGGCCTATGACCATGGGAGCGATGGGAGAGACCTCCCCCGCCGAGAGGTCGATCCGGAAGAGGTAGATCTGGTGCTCCGGGGGGGCGGCGGCCGTGACGAGAAGCGACTCCCCGCACCAATCAAGGCCGTGGATTTCCCCGAATGCATGGGCCCACAGACGCTCCCCCGCAATCGAGTAGACGGCCAGGGAATCGGAGGCCGTGCCAATACTGAAGGCCAGCATGTCCCCGTCGTTGGACCACCTGGCCCCGCCCACCGGGCGCGACCCCTCGTAGATCAGGTGTCTCGTCGGGTTTGGCCGTATTTCGGACCAGTAGAGGCTATGACTGAACGGTTGCTGGCCCACGTTCTCCGACGCGAAAACTACTCGGGTACCGTCAGGGGAGACGTCATATATGGTTTGGTCTCCGGGTCCCGAGGAAAAAGGGACCCGGTTTCCATCGGGGAGGATCTGGACCAGATCCGGCCCGTCTTCCCGATCGTCCGCGCCGAAGTAGGTGAACCCCCCTACCGGGTTCCTGAAGATATGCCGGACCCTCGGAGGCGGTGCTGGGTCCAGCTGCAGCCGTTCCAGCGCCACCCGCGGGCCGTCCACAATCCTGATGGCCCGGGGAGGATTCTCACCCTTCCGGAGAAGGATGATGCCGCCGCCATACGGTGGAGGATCTGGAGATGAAGTCCAAGGCCAGGCTTCCGCCCTCCATCGGAGTCCCAGGTGAAAAGTCAGCAACACTGCGGCGGCAGATACCAAGATGACGCTCTTCCTTCTGAACCAGGAGCGCCTCTTCGGGGCCTCCGCCAGGGTACCGGCCAGGTGTGTGAGAGCAGCGTCCCTGAGGAGGTCGTGAACGAAGTCCAGGGAGGAACCGCTGGTCCATTCGATGACTGCCCTCTCCAGCAGTTCAGCCACCGCCTCAGTGAATACCCCTGGGGGCAGCTGAGTTTTTTGTTGAAGTCTCTCGGCTGAAGATCTCCGATCCTCCTTTGCCAGAGTCGTGGCAAGGATAGCCGCCGGATCCGATAACCGTTCCAGCCGTTCTCGGAGAAGCGCGCGAATGTTCTCAGGGAGAGCGAAATCCTCCGGGATTCTGGAGGTGCGGAACACCCAACCGGCGCCCTCCCGCTGCAGAATCCCTTTGTCCTGAAGCTCCTTCAGGACCTCCCGAATGAAGAGTGGGTTGCCGGCGCTGGCTTTGTGTACTCTGGCTACGATCCCCGCTGCCTCTTCCGGATCCGCGAAGGCGGCTCCGAGGGCCAGGATTTCACCGACCTCTTCCTCGATGAGGGGCTTCAAGAGGAAACGGCTGGCCCCGGCTTCGGTGATGAGAGCCGCTTCCATCTCCTCCCAATGTCGGCTTGAAAGGTCCGATCGCCCCAGGAAGAGGAAAAGGCCTCGGAGCTCTCTGCTTCGGTTTGCCAGGCCAATGAAAAGGGTCCGGCTGTCCTGATCCATCCACTGGAAATCGTCCACCAGGACCAGGATTGGAGTCTCGAAGGCGATGGCCCCCAGGAGGTCTGTAACGGCATCGAGGATCGCGAAGGGACTGACGCCGTCGATCGTTAACAAATTGATGGGATCTTGCCCCATGCTCGGGAGCATGGCCCGCAAAAGAGAATCGGAAGCGGAAGAGATTCCGGCCGATCCCGGAAGTCGGAGGAGTTGCCTGATCAGATCCGACGCAGCCCCCCACCTCAGCTTGGTTTCGGCTCGGGCCCCCTTCACCTCCAGGGCTCGAACCTCGTCCCCGGATAAAGAGGAGAGGAGCTCCCGGGCTAATCTGGTCTTCCCGATCCCAGAACGTCCGGTAATGACCGCGACGCGGGTGCGCCCTAGCTCCGCGTCGCGCCAAAGACCGTGAAGTCCCGCCAGCTCCCGACTCCGGCCCACAAACTCCATCGGGAAGCTCTCTCCTTCGGTCACCCTCGATCTCTGCTCGAGGGCGATCCCCTGGAGCCTATTCTCCAGGGCTTCCAAGGGAGCGGCGGATTCCCTTGCGTCTCCTAGGAGTCGGTGGGCATCGGCAAGAGCGTCCCGGGCGGCATCGAGGCGAAGGAGATCGAGCAGGAGTCCGATGCGTGCCAGATGGGAGGCCTCCGAGGCGGGGGCGACCTCAATCGCCTGATCCAGGGCGGAAACCGCTTGGTCTCCTTTTCCTTCCTCGGCCTGAGATCGCGCATGTTCTTGGAGCGCCCTGCAGAATCTGTCCTCGAGAGAACTCCGAAGCCCTTCCGCCCAGTGGGTCCAGTAGCGGACGCCGGCGAGAACGAAATGGTCCAGGGCCGGACCTCTCCAGAGGATTTGGGCTTCTTCCACACGGCCTTTCTCGAGAGCTTCGGAGAACTGATCAAGGTCGACCGCCAGGGCCCCTTTCCTCAGGGAAAGGGGCTCATGGCTATCAAAGAGGTCTTCACCGAAGGCGTTCTTGAGGACCCAGAGGGCCTGGCGGACCGAATGTCTTCCCTTCTCGCGGTCGGTCCCGGGCCATAGGAGGCCCGCAAGGTCGTCTCGCGAAACCGGGGAACCGGCGCAGGCAACATATATGAGGAGGGCAAGGGGTTTCCCCAAGGAAAGGGAAACCTGGTCGCCGTTCCCGTCGACGACTTCGGGCGGACCTAGCACACGGAGTTGATGCGCCAAAAAACCTCCGACTGGACCGAGATACCAGTGAGGCTCCATCGCTTCCGGTCCCGGGCGGCAGGGGGGGTGACGCGCGGGAATGTCACGTTCTACTGGGGGGAAACGTGGGGGTGGCCCCAGTGGTTACGCAACCGGCCACGGGTCCGGGGGCGGGTACGGCAGGGCAGGAGGTGAGGGAAGAAACAGCCTTCCGTTGGAATCGGATCAGCCCCCGGCCCGCCGGAGCTCGTCCTCGATGATCTCTGCGATTTCTTCGAAGGGCTTCGCCCCGGAGAGGGCCCGACCGTTGATGAAGATCACGGGTGTGCCACTCACTCCGGCCTTTTGGCCGGCCTCGAGATCGAAGGCAACCTCATCGGCATACCGGTCGGAATCCATACAGACGTCGAACTGCGCGCCATCCAGCCCCAGGTCTCTGGCAGTGGCTTTGAGCTGGTCGACCTGCAACGCACGCTGGTTTGCGAACATTGCGTCGTGCATCTCCCAGAAGCTGTCCTGATCCCTGGCGCAGAGGGATGCCTCTGCCGCGTCCGTGGCCTGGGGGTGGATCGCAATGAGGGGGAACTGGCGGAAGACGAACCTGACCTCGCCACCGTAGGCTTCCTCCACCTGTTCCAGCGTGCCCTGCAGCACC
>JBDHGR010000493.1:0-3666 GCA_039589815.1 Gemmatimonadota bacterium
GAAGCCTTCCACCACAGCGGTTTTCCCAACGCCGGCTTCCCCCACCAGAATGGGATTGTTCTGTCGCCGGCGCGTGAGGATGTCCACGACCTGGCGCACCTCGAAGTCTCTCCCCAGGACCGGGTCCATCTCCCCCGACCGGGCCCGTTCGGTCAGGTTGTGCGTGTACTGGTCAAGTTTCGGCGTCTTCGTGGGTTTCCCCGGGGCACCAGGCGCATCCGGTTCCCCGCCCAGTTCCTCTTCCTCAGAGGATTTGGAGATGATGGCCTCGAACGACTCTTTCAACTCCTCTGCGGAGACGTTTTCGAACTCACGGCTGATCGCTGTGGCCAGGCGACGAAGATCGGCGTCGGAGACAAGGGCGAGGATGGCGTGTCCTGTTCGAACCTGATGGGATCTTTGCTCCAAGGAGCAGACCAGCCATGCATTGGACAAAAGGTCCACCAGCTTTGGACTCAGGGCCGGCGTCCGGGGGTTCCCGGTCTTGAGCGAGTCGAGGCTTTCCGTCAGGTCCTTGGCAACGCGGGAACGATCCACGTCGAAATGTTTGAGGATCTGCGAAGCGTCGTTGGACGTGTCGTCGAGAAGCTTGGAAAGGAAATGCTCGACCTCAACGTCGTAGTGGGTTCGGCTCACGCATAGCCCAGCAGCTCCTTCGAGGGCGTTCCGAGTATCGTGATTGAGTCTCCCAACCAGGGCTCTCGGATCAACGTTCATTGCTGGGTCTCCAGTCAGATCGGGAAAGTGGTTTCGTCAGCATCCCGTGAGAACGGGCGGGTGCGTATCCAGGTGCACCAACCGAGGGGTGGCGCTTCCTCCTCGTCAGCACCTAAAACAATTCCGGGCACATCGTCCCCGTGGAGGATGACCTGGACTTCGAAGTCGAATTGTCCATCTCCAAAAAACTGCGTTATCCCCTTCAGGGCCGTGTGGGATTTACCTCCCGGAAGGAAGCAGTCGTACTGTTCTCTGCGGAGGGGTCCAACTTTGAGTTGGATTCGGGCTTGGGAATCCCAGATCTCGTCCCCCACCGCCAAGCCCTCTCCCAAACCTCCTCCTGACTCCTCATCGTCATCGATTCGGCATTGGGAATCCAACGATAGCCCGTACCACCCACCTCTGAACTGCACCACCTCCACCGGCACCTCGAAATAGTCTTTCAGCAGCCGTTCGAGAGCCACGGCGCTTCGGTGGTGAGAACCCAACAGGCCGGCGTAGAAGAGAAGGGCCTCGTCCTTAATGGCCATCCTGCCCCGGAGATCTCCTGACCCCAACCCTATGAGATCCATCAGGCGTTTAGAGAGAGGGTCCTCCTCCCCACGCTCGAAGGGGACATAGAAGTGGGATCTCTCCCAGGCCCTATAGAAGAGAGAGATGATTCGGTGTTGGAAGATATCCAGGAACTCCCTGAGCCCATCCGGATCACCCTCCTCTGCAGCCTGATTATCCAGGAGTAGAGAGTACTGGGTGGGGAGGACGCCCATGTGTCCCACAAGGCCCAGGAAGTTGGTCATCATATCGGCCTGGCCACCAGGATCGAACCGAAGGTTCTGGATCTCACCGGCCGGGAAGGCCAGGGAAGGGTTTGCCGAGAACCGAATGACTTCCTCTGAAGGGTCTGCAAATCCTCCCACCGCCTTGCGATCGTCGAGGCGGCGGTGCAGGAGCCGCACAGCTTGGAAGAACCCGAACGATTCAGGCGCTTCGTTCAGAGCAGCTTCCCAAGCTTCGGGCTTCAGATCAGCGGGCGGTATCCGGCTCTCGGTTCCCATTCCCTCAACGTGTAGGTCTTCCGTTTCGAGCGCACTCGAGCGACGAGGGCGCTGAAGCTGTTCATGGATGCGTACAGGGCCAGAAAGCGTTCGAGCACGCTTGCGAATAGATAAATCCCCCCACCAGAGAAGTGTTCTTCGTCCAGGTCGATGAAGATCCTCCGGCCCCGGGCAAAGCTGAGCCCTTGGTCGCTTCTGACCCGGGCGTACCAGGGCTCGCTGTTCACGGCGAAGACTCCCTGAATGTGCTTCTCACCCGTGCTGGAGTCGCCAAAGTTATAGAGTCTCAGGAGTTCTCTCAGGGGAGCCCCCGACCTCGGCTTGGCTCCCTCCGGGATCGGCTGGCCCTGGGACATTTCAGGGGAGTCCTCCCCAACCAGGGAGAGGTAGTTCAGGGACAGCTGAGAAATCAACCGCCAGTGGATGGACCCATCCAGGGGTGGTGGTATGGGTTCGGTGGGGTGCATCAAGGCCACCGTGGCCCGGAGGGGGGCACCACCTCCTTCCAGGTCCAAGTCCCCCTTCTCGCTTCCCATGGAGAGCATGGAAGGAAGCCGTCCGTTGAAGCAGGTCAGCTGGGCGCTGGCGGAGGGGAACTCCGGGTAGACCGTACTCCCAGCCTGGTCGACGTATGCAATGCTCACGTCGGTGGCCCCGCCCGGAATCCACGAGCTGGCGTGACGCCTTTCGTGCCAGAACATTCCGCCGCCTTCGCCAGTCTGCCGGTTTCTGTAGGAGAAGAAGGGAGCGAAGGGGATCCGACGAGGGGCGCTGGGCGTGACGGCGCAAAGCTCGTCCACTGAAAAGATCTCCGGCGGGAACTCCTTCGAGCCCCGGGCCCGGAGAGTATACTCCGTCCGTTTCTGATTCAGGCGAACAGGTTCGGATTCCCCCTCGAACAAGTTCACCACCGGGGAGCAACCGAGTCGGATGGTCTCACGGTTTACAAACCGACCGAGAGCCTGATCCCGATCGGGGTCCTCGAAGGGTCCGATGAGAAAGATCACCTCCGCCGTATTCCCCTGGGCTACCGATGGCAACCGGTCCAACCCGGTCAGGTCGAAGAAAAAGAACTTGTAGGGGAAGGTGAAGTACTCCTGGAGGAGCCGATACCCCAGAAACGACCGCCGGGGGTAGGGTAACATTCCCTCGTCTTCGCCAAACCCGACGGGAACCAGAGACCCTTTCGGGAGCTTGGTGGTGGAACTGCCACCCGTGTCATCCTCGCTCCGCAGAAGGATTCCCGTGCAACTGTTGTCCAGGAGTTCGTAGAGAGCGGAGACCAGGGAAAGGTCCCCGTTGAGGAAGAAGCGGAGGGTTTCGAGCCCCTCAAAATCTTGAAACGTCAGATCTCCGTGGCACTTCAACCGGAGTCGCAGCACAGCGGTCAGATCTCTTGCGGAACCGCCAAGGTCGAGTTCATGGGGGGCCTGCCACTGGGCCTCGGCCACTTCAAGGGGCCAGAGTGTCGTTTCGTAGCAGGTCTTGAAGCGACATCGTACCCCTTTGGTGGGTGGGGCAACCAAACTTCGGCCTGACTCGATCAGGAAACCTGACGAGGGTGCTCCCTGGTCCGGGTCCGGCTGGAATTCTACTACGGACATGGATGGGATCGGTTTTAGGTAGTGGGGATAGACCAGGGTGAGGAGAGATTGGCTGATCTCGGTGAGGTCGTCATCAATCCGGCGGTGAACCCTCGCGGCAAGGAAGGCGAGCCCCTCCAGAAGGCGCTCCACATGTGGATCGTCACAGCGGTTGGGTTCCAACCTCAATCCGTCCGCGATCTCCTCGTGTTGCTTCGCGAATTCGGCGCCAAGGCGCCTGAGAAAGCGGAGTTCTTCTTCGTAATACTCCTTCAGTTGCGGATCAATCATCGGAACCCTGGGGATTTGAA